>DATIFO010000230.1:0-12870 GCA_035455275.1 Methylomirabilis sp. (SeqCode)
TGCTGGAGGATTCCCCTCCCGAAGAGCTCGGGCACGCCAATGCCCGGCACATCGTCGAGAACACCCTCCGGTGCAAGGCGATCGTGCGAAGCCTCCTGGATTACGCCAGGCAGTCGGAGGTCCAGCTGGCCTGGACGGATCTGAACGAGGTCATCGAGGCCTCGGTCCAGTTCGTGGAGAACGACCTACGCCTGCGTGGCCTCGGCTGTGAGCTGCGCCTGGAGCGCGGCCTGCCCAGGGTCCGCTGCGACCGGCGCCAGATCCAGCAGGTCCTGGTCAACCTGCTCCAGAACGGCATCGAAGCCACCGAGGGTCAGGGCACGCTGACGGTCCTCAGCCGACGGTCCGAGAGAAGCGACGGGGTCGTCGTGGCCGTTCGGGACGACGGCCGGGGCCTCTCGCCCGAGGCCGTCTCCCGGATGTTCGAGCCGTTCTACACCACCAAGGAACAGGGGACGGGACTCGGGCTCTCGATCTGCTACGGGATCGTGGCACGCCACAACGGCAGGATCTGGGCCGAGAGCGGCGGAAGCGAGGGGATGCCGGGCAGCACGTTCTTTGTGGAGCTGCCGCTGGGGGGGGAGGTGCCGGCATGAACCGGGATCGCGACGGGGAGCGGGAATTCACGGGACGGTCGGTTCTGCTCGTGGATGACGAGCGGGACGCCCTGGATGCCTGTTCCCAGGCGCTGGGCAAGACCTATGCCCGGGTCGATACCGCCAGCGGCCCCGTGGAGGCGCTGGAACGGGTCCGCGCCAGGTCATACGACGCGGCCGTGGTGGATCTGAAGATGCCGCAGATGAGCGGGATCGAGCTGCTCCGGGCCATCCGCAAGATCGACCCCGACGTCGCGGTGATCCTGGTCACCGGCTACGCCAGCATCGAGACGGCCGTGGAGGCCATGAAGGAGGGGGCCTCCGACTACCTTGCCAAACCCTTCACGCCCGACGACCTCCGGCTGGGGGTGCGCAAGGCGATCGAGCGGCAGGAGTTGCTCCGCGAGAACCGGGAGCTGCGGGAGCGCCTCGGCGGACGCGGCGAGGTCTCCAGCCTTCTCGGGGAGAGCGAGCAGATCCAGGAGGTCCGGCGGCTGATCGCCCGCGCGGCGGGGACGGACGCCACCGTCCTGATCTACGGCGAGACCGGCACGGGGAAGGAATTGGTGGCCCGCCAGCTCCACACCGCGAGCCGCCGAGCCGCCCAGCCCCTCATCGCCGTAGATTGCGCCGCCGTCCCCTCCGAGCTGCTGGAGAGCGAGTTCTTCGGCCACGAGAAGGGTGCCTTCACGGGGGCCATCCGGCGACGCAAGGGGAGCTTCGAGCTGGCCCACGGCTCCACGCTGCTCCTCGACGAGATCGGGAACATGGGCCTGGACCTCCAGGGGAAATTGCTCCGGGTCCTCCAGGAGCGGGAGATCCAGCCGGTCGGGAGCGAGCGGAAGATCCCGGTGGACGTGCGAATCCTCGCCGCGACCAACCGGAACCTGCGGGAAGCCATCCGGACCGGCGGCTTCCGCGAGGATCTGTATTACCGTCTGAACGTGGTTCCCCTCTGCCTGCCGCCCCTGCGTGACCGGAAGGAGGACATCCCTCTCCTGGTCGAGCACTTCCTGGACAAGTACGGCAGGAAGCTGGACCGGCGGATCCAGGACGTGGACCCCGACGCCATGATCAGCCTGATGGCGTACGGGTGGCCGGGGAACGTGCGGGAGCTGGAGAGCACCGTCGAGCGGGCCATGACCCTGGCCGATGGCCCGGTCCTGGGAGCGGAGGCGTTCCGCCATCTCGTCCGGGAGGGGGAGCGGTCGCCGAGGCCGGCCGGCTCGAAGGCGAAGCCCGGTCGGGACCCGGGGGAGACCCCACTCCCGCCCCTGGACCAGGTGGAGCGGGACTACATCCTGGAGGTCCTGCAGGCCACGCGCTGGAATCGGAAGGAAGCGTCGAAGATCCTCGGGATCAGCACCGTCACGCTCTGGCGCAAGATCGGCGGAAAGGGCGGGGACGATTTCAAATGACAAGGAACCGTTACATTTTGTAGCCAGGTCCGGAAGTGTCGAAGAATACGCAGAAACCGTCACCGGACGCTACGTTTTGAAACGCAAGCCGCGACCTCTCTCCGGGTAACCCCCGTAGCGCTTGATTGTGTAAGTCGGCGCCATTCTGCAGGACCTCTGCCGTCATTCCGGTGAAATCCCCCCTCGCCCCCCTTTGATAAAGGGGGGTTGGGGGGATTTGCCGCCGGGGTGACGACATTGGGGATGGCAATTACTTATCCAACCAGGCACCAGTTCCTGCGGTCGAGTTTCCGGCCCCCGTCTTGCTCTTCCCTCGCCTCGGGGGGTCCTCGAATGAACACCCACGCCGCAGCCCGGCACACCCTTCCGGTCACGCAGCGAGGCCGTCCGCGCCTCATGGTGGTGGACGATGCCGAAGACTCGCGGCGGGCCCTGGTCGACTACTTCCTGGCCCGGGGCTACGCGGTCCGTGTCGCCATGGATGGGGTCGAGGCGCTCACACAGAGTCTCGCCCGCGCCGTGGACGTCATCATCATGAGAGCCATGCTACCCGGCCTCCAGGGATATGAGGCCGCCGCCATTCTCCGGAAGATCACCCCCCAAGTGCACGTCATCCTCACCATGGGAGCCGATGCCGAAGGGCAGCCTCGGGAGCGGCAGCGGACAGAGCGCTTCCGCTGCTTCCCCATCCCCCTGAACCTGGCGGAGATCGCCGGGGCGGTCGAGGGGGCGTGGGCGGGACAGGCACCGGACCGGTGTCCGGGGCAGGCCCCCGCGGAGCGCGACGTGGAGGACGTGGGATGAACGCGAGGCGGACGCTGGCGGTGCTCCTCATCGGGGCGGGCGCGGGCGCGGCCTGGCTGGATGATTCCAAGCCCGCGGTGGCCGGCTCGGCGGATCCCGAAGGCGGGCGCGCCGTCTTCACCCGGAAGCAATGCGCTCGCTGCCACGCCCGCCCGGGCGAGGCGGGGTCCGGGCCGCCGCTGGACGAGCTGCGCCGGCCCCAGGGGGCGATGGAGCTGGCGGGCCGGCTCTGGAATCACGTGCCGGGGATGGCGGCAGCGCTCGTCCAGGGGGGAATCGAGTGGCCCAGGATCGGCCTCACGGAGATGGCGGACCTGATGGCGTTCCTCCAGGCGGACCCGGCGCGGGATCCGGCGCCGGACCCTGCAAAGGGGCATGTGACGCTCCTGAAGAAGCAATGCCTGAAGTGTCATAGCTTCCGGAAGGAAGGCGGCCGGATCGAGCCCGACCTGGCGAGTCCGCGGCGGGATTACGAGTCCGCGGCGGCCTGGGCGGCAACCATGTGGACGCACACGCCGCGCATGGCGGAGATGGCGATCCGGCAGCACGTGCTGTTCCCGCGCTTTTCCGGGGATGAGATGGGCAACCTCCTGGCCTTCCTCAGGGGGACCGCCGTGACGGCTCCCACGGCCGGATCGCGCACCGCCCCGAGCCGTTGACGCCGGGTTCGCCGCACACAAGGAGAGGGTGGGTGAAAATCCCCGAGCAGGTCCAGCGACTGGCAGTCGTGGTCCTCGTGGTCCTCGTCGGCGCCCTGGTCGTACGGTTCGTCCTGGTGCCCCGCTCCCTGGTGGCCATGGACCTGCACCGGGAATCCACCGTCCAGCGCGAGGTGGCCAGGCCGGTCAACTTCGCGGGCTCCCTCACCTGTCAGAGCTGTCACGAGGATATCGTCACCAAGAAGCAGGCGGGATTCCACAAGAACCTCTCGTGCGAGGGCTGTCACGGCCCATCCATGAAGCACGCGGAAGACCCGGGCGAGGTGAAGCCGTACGCCCCGCGGGACCGGAAGTTCTGCCCGGTCTGTCACGGCTACGACGCCTCGAGACCGACGGGCTTTCCGCAGATCAACCCCACGACCCACAATCCACTCAAGCCCTGCATCGCCTGCCACAACCCCCATGATCCCGTGCCCTCCAAGACGCCACAGAGCTGCGCGGCCTGTCACGGGCAGATCGAGCGGACCAAGGCCGTCTCCAGCCACGCGCTGCTCACGTGCACGACCTGTCACCAGGTCCCCGAGCAGCACAAGAAGACGCCGCGGCGCAGCCTCCCGAGCAAGCCCGCGAGCCGGGAATTCTGCGAGGGGTGCCACCGCCAGGGGTCCGCGCAGAAGGACGCGCCCAAGATCGACGCCGCCACGCACGGGGCCACGTACCTGTGCTGGCAGTGCCACTACCCGCACCTGCCGGGGGGATGAGTGATGACCTCACTGACCAAGCGGGACTTCCTGAAGGGCCTCGTCCTGTTCCTCCCCGCGGGGGGGTGCCTGGCCGGCCTGGCCGAGGCGGCGGGGGCCAAGGGCGAGGAGAAGACATACGATCCCGGAAGCCACCTCTACGGCATGGGGATCGAGATCGACAAGTGCATCGGCTGCAGCCGGTGTGTGGAGGCCTGCAAAGCGGAGAACGGCGTCCCGAAGGAGCCGTTCTTCTTCCGGACCTGGGTCGAGCGGTACGTGATCACCAAGGACCACGGGGTCAGCGTCGAGAGCATCCACCTCAGGGACAGCCGGTCCAAGGAGGCGCCGCAGGACGATCGTGACGTCCTGCGGAGCTTCTTCGTGCCCAAGCTGTGCAACCACTGCGCGCATCCCCCCTGCGTGCAGGTCTGCCCGGTGGGCGCCACGTTTTCCACCCAGGACGGGGCGGTCCTGGTGGACGACCGGCGGTGCATCGGCTGCCGGTACTGCATCCAGGCCTGTCCCTATGGGGCGCGCTACCTGCATCCCCAGACGAAGACCGCGGACAAGTGCACTTTCTGCTACCACCGGGTCGCGAAGGGGCTCCTCCCGGCGTGCGTCGAGGTCTGCCCGACCCAGGCACGCATCTTCGGCGACCTGAAGAGCAAGGCCAGCCGCCTCGTCCGCTTCACCCGCATGAACAAGATCCACGTCCTCAAACCCTCGCTCAACACAGAGCCGAAGGTGTACTACGCCCAGCTCGACGGAGAGGTGCGATGACCCCGGAAATGGTGCAGGGCTTGTCCGAGCTGCTGGAGCAGATCACGGGCTTCATCTACCCCAACGAGATCGAGATCCACTGGTCGATCCTGATCGTGGTCTACCCCTACATCACCGGGCTGGTCGCCGGGGCGTTCATCCTGGCCTCCCTGGTGAAGGTCTTCAACGTCAAGGAGGTGCAGCCGACCTACCGGCTGTCCCTGCTCACGGCCCTGGCGTTTCTGCTGGTGGCGCCCTTCCCGCTCCTGCTGCATCTGGGCCACCCGGAGCGCTCCTTCGAGATATTCCTCACCCCCAACCTCACCTCCGCCATGGCCATGTTCGGCTTCGTGTACGCCTGGTACCTCATGGGGGTGCTGCTCCTGGAGATCTGGTTCGAGTACCGGAGCGAGCTGGTGATCCGGGCGCGCACCGAGCCCTTCCCCATGAGCTGGATCCACCGGGCCCTCTCCCTGTTCACCACCCAGACCAGCCAGGAAGCCGTCGCGTTCGACAAGCGGGCGATCAAGGCGATCACCATCATCGGCATCCCGTCGGCCTTCCTGCTCCACGGCTACGTGGGCTTCATCTTCGGATCGGTGAAGGCGAACCCGTGGTGGGGCAGCGTCCTCATGCCCATCGTGTTCCTCATGTCCGCCATCGTCTCCGGCATCGCCCTGGTCATCTTCCTTTACATGATCCTCACGGCCATGCGGCGGGAGCCCATCGACATGCGGTGCCTGGACACGATCGCCTCGTTCCTGTTCTACGCGGTGATCGTGGACTTCTCCCTGGAGGCCCTCGACTTCATCCACCGTCTCTACCAGAGCGAGGAGTCGGTCAAGATCCTGGGGAAGCTCATCACCCACAAGCTGTTCATGAGCCTGTTCGTCCTGCAGATCCTCCTCGGGATGTTCATCCCGCTCGGCATCCTGATCGTGGCGAAATGGCGGAGGTTCAACGAGGAGATGCGGAAGCTCCTCTACTTCACGGCGGTCATCCTCATCCAGCTCGGCATCTTCAGCACCCGCTGGAACGTGGTCATCGGCGGCCAGCTCTTCTCCAAGAGCTTCCGGGGGCTCATGGCGTACAAGATGGAGGTCATGGGGCTCGAGGGACTGCTCACGGCCCTGGTCCTGCTCGCCCTGCCCTTCATCATCCTGGCCGTCCTGATCCGGGTCCTGCCGACCAGGCGCCTGGAAGAGGAAGCCCCGAGCCCCGTGTGAGAAGTCCCCTGTCCCGCCCTCTCCGAGGTGGCCTTCCCGCCTGATCGGGCTTCCCAGGATCCCGGCAGTTCCTGCCGGGACCGCACATTCCTCCCATTCTATAAACTGTTTGCCCATCTGCCGCCGCGGGGCACCGATGCGGTTTATGGGACAAAGTGTCCCCGCCGTCTCTTCGACAGCCGGTTGTCTCCTGGGAAAACTCCCAGTTTTTCCTTGGGTTCACCCCCCTCATGATTCTCGGCATCTTGGCCTCCCGGTTGCTTGTCTCCAATCTGGCACGTCGTGAGGGGCTTCACGCCCTGGGGGAAACCCACACCTACGAGTGATTCGGGATGAAAGTCCAAACCAAGTTCAACCTGGCTATCATCAGCCTCTTCACCGTTCTCGCGGTGGGCATTGCCATCGTCACGGTGAACTTCGTCAACACCAAGACGATACGGGAGGCGGAGAACCGGGTCAGGATCTACGCGCGCACCGCGTGGGAAATCCACGAAAGCAAGATCGGACGCATCCGCTCGGCCTCGGAGATCCTGGCGCGGGACCCGGTGATCCTGAAGCTTCTCACGGAAGCCCGGAACGCCCGATCCCTGGCCCCGGTGCGCGATTACCTGGAGACCGTCCGGCGGGATCAAGGCATGGACATCCTGAACATCGCGGCCCCGGATGGAACGGTCATACTCCGGACGCGCCCCCCCTACACCACGGGGGACACGCTGGCAGCCGATTCCATGATCAAGCAGGTGTTGACGACCGGTCAGAGCGTCTCGGGCGACGTGATCCTGGAGCTGGAGCGGCTGGACCTGGAAGGGGTCGGCCTGCTGGAGCGGTGCATGGCGGTCGCGGGTGAGTCTCGCGGGATGCTCTCCGGCACGGCCGTGCCCGTCCGACAGGGCAAGGAGGTGATCGGCATCATCCAGGCCGGGAGCCTCCTGAACGGCG
Source organism: Methylomirabilis sp. (SeqCode) (assembly GCA_035455275.1). Taxonomy (GTDB): domain Bacteria; phylum Methylomirabilota; class Methylomirabilia; order Methylomirabilales; family 2-02-FULL-66-22; genus 2-02-FULL-66-22. The sequence goes on from DATIFO010000230.1 coordinate 7,145, forward strand.
CCGTGGAGAAGGTCGATCGCATCCGGGACGCCGTCTTCGCCGACGAGCGTTACCGGGGCAAGCCCGTCGGGACCGCCACCATCTTCATGGCGGACATCCGCATCTCCACGAACGTGATGGACAGCAGCGGGCGGCGGGCGGTGGGGACCCGCGCCTCCCCCGAGGTCACGGACCGCGTGCTCCGCCAGGGGCAGTCCTGGACCGGGAAGGCGTACGTCGTGGACACCTGGTATTTGTCCCAGTACGACCCCATCCGGGACCCCGAGGGCAAGGTCATCGGCATGCTGTACGTGGGGGAACTGGAGCAGAAATACCTGGACCTCAGGACCCGGGCCGTGGCCCAGCATCTTGCCATCATCGTGGCCGGCCTGTTCCTGGCCCTCCTGGTCATCTACGGCATGGTCCGCGGCATCCTGCGTCCCGTCCAGAAGCTGGCCGAGGCCACGCAGCGGCTCTCCAGCGGGGACCTGAACCACCGTGTGGAGGTGGAGGGCAGGGACGAGGTCGGGGCCCTGTCCGCCTCCTTCAATCGCATGGCCGAAACGCTGGCGGGGCAGCGGCAGGAGATCGAGATCCGGCAGCGGGAGCTGGAGGATCTGAGCAGCGAGCTGAAGTCCATCAACACGAACTACCTCGAGATGCTGGGCTTCGTGGCCCATGAGCTCAAGAACCCGCTGGCCTCCGCCATGATGAGCCTGTACACGGTCAAGGACGGATACCTCGGGGCAGTCAATCCGGCCCAGCAGAAGAGCCTGGATTCGGTGGCGCAGAGCCTGGACTACTTCCACGACATGGTGAAGAACTACCTGGATCTCTCCAGACTCGAAAAGGGGGAGCTGGAGGTCGTGAAGCAAGAGGTTCCCCTGCACGCCCACGTGGTGCGGCCGGTGCTGGAAGGCCTGGAGCGCGGGATGCGGGAGCGGCGCATGGTCCTCCAGGATCGCATCCCGGACGATGTGTTCTTGAAGACAGACGGGAACCTGCTCCGCATCGTCTACGACAACCTCCTCTCCAACGCCCTCAAGTACGGGCGCGAGGGCGGGTCGATCGTCCTGGACCTCTCCGAGAACCATACCCAGGTGGTGCTGAGCGTCAGGAACGATGGCGCCGGGATCCCGCCCGAGCAGATGTCCCGGCTCTTCGAGAAGTTCAGCCGGCTGGACACCCCCGAGTGCGTCACCCAGAAGGGATCCGGCCTGGGGCTGTACATCTGCAAGGAGATCGTGCGGAGGCTGGGAGGGGAGATCTGGGCGGACTCCAAGGCAGGGGAATGGGTCCGGTTCAGTTTCAGCGTGCCCAAGTAGATCTGCGGAGGGCAGTTCCATGGCGAAGAAGATCGTGGTGATCGACGACGACGTGCAGCTCGTGGACACGGTGCGGACGCTCCTGGAGAGCGTGGGGTTCGAGGTGGCCTCGGCCTACCAGGCCGAGAAGGGTGTGGAGCTGGCCCGCCAGCTGAAGCCCGACCTGATCCTGCTGGACGTCATGTTCGCAGGTCCCCCGGGTCCGGACGGGATCGAGGTGTCGCGGCGGCTCCAGCAGGACGGCCAGCTCAAGGACATCCCCGTGATCATCCTCTCCGGCGTCCGGAAGGTCCTGGACCTCCCGTACAAGATCGGGCCGGACGAGACCTGGATGCCGGTGAAGGCCTTCCTGGAGAAGCCGGTCAAGCCCGATCGCCTGCTGCACGAGATCGAGAAGATCCTGGGGCCCAGGAACTGACCCCAAGGCTGTTCACTTGGGCCCTCACTCCGGCCAAATCCCCCCTCGCCCCCCTTTGGTAAAGGGGGGTTGGGGGGATTTGCCTGAGCTCGACAACATTCTGAAACGTTACGGGAACGGCATTTCAGAGGAGAGACAGATGGTGAATGGGCTCGTCGAGGCCCCCCAAGATCCGCTGGTGGTCCCCGCCCAGCGTCAGGTCATCGATCGCATCATCGAGGCGGGGAGGCAGACCCCCGGGGCTGCCATGGTCGTGCTCAACGAACTGCAGAGCCAGGTCGGCTACGTCTCCTTCCCCATGCAGGAGTACGTGGCCCGGAGGCTCCACGTCCCCAGGAGCCAGATCTACGGCGTCATCTCCTTCTACTCCTTCTTCACCACCAAGCCGCGGGGCAAGCACACCCTCAAGCTGTGTCTGGGGACGGCGTGCTACGTGGGAGGGATCACCAAGCTCATCCAGAAGGCCAAGCAGATCCTGGGGGTCCAGGTGGGGGAGACGACGGGGGACTGGCGCATCACGCTGGAGACCTGCCGCTGCGTCGGGGCGTGCAGCCAGGCCCCCACGGTGACGGTTGACGGCAATGTGTACGGGCGGGTCACGCCGGAGCAGTTGCCGGAGATCCTCGCCCGCTATCAGTGAGGCGGCGCACCGGTGAAGGAGATCGCGCTCCACATCCTGGATATCGTGGAGAACGGCCTCGCGGCCGGCGCCACTTCCATCGAGATCGCCGTGGAGGAGGATGCGGCCGGCAATCGCCTGCGGGTGTCGGTCGCTGACGACGGCCGCGGCATGGATGCCCGGAAGCTCGGCGCCATCGGGGATCCCTTCGTGACGAGCCGCACCACCCGGGTGGCGGGCCTGGGGATCCCGCTCCTCAAGGAGGCGGCCGAGGCCTGCAACGGCGGGCTCGAGGTCCGCTCGACGCCGGGGCAGGGGACGGCCCTCACGGCGGAGTTCCAGCGAGACCACATCGACCGGATGCCGCTGGGGGACCTGGCGGGGACCGTGCTCAGCCTGGTGGTCGCGAACCCGGAGATCCGCTGGCGCTTCCGGTACCGGGCGGACGGTCGGACGTTTCACTTCGACACCGATCCCGTCAAGCGGACGCTGGGGGACGTGCCGCTCTCCGAGCCGGCCGTCCTGAGGGTCATCCGGGAGACGTTGCAGGAAGGTATTCGAGACGTGCAGGCGGTCCCCGCCTGAGCGCGGGACGCCGCGGCCATGCAGTCATGGCGGCACGCGGGAGGCGAGACGTGGCGGGAATCAAGTCCCTCGAAGACTTGCAGCGCGTGCGGGCGGAGGCTCTGGAGAAGCGGCGGGCCAAGGCAACCGCCGGCCGGGTCCAGGTCACCGTCTTCATGGGAACGTGCGGCATCGCCGCGGGTGCGCGGGATGCCATGCGGGCCATCCTCACGGCGATCGAGACGGAGAAGCTGGAGGGGGTCCTGGTGCGGCAGACCGGCTGCATCGGCCAGTGCACCTGGGAGCCCCTGGTCGAGGTGGCGGTGGCGGATGCGCCGCCGGTCCGGTACGGCCGGGTGTCCCCGGAGCGCGCCGCGCGCATCATGCGCGAGCATGTGGCGGGCGGGGCCCCCGTGGCCGAGTATGCGATACCCACCCAAGGGCAGGGAAGCGATCGATGACATACTACCGTTCGCACATCCTCTTCTGCGTGGATCCTGAGTGCCTGGCCAAGGGAGCGGAGGCCGTCCGGGAGCGGCTCTGCCGCGACCTCGCGGCCCGCGGGCTGGAGAGCGAGATCCAGATCCTCACGACCCCTCACCTGGGTGACTGCGCCCACGGTCCGGAATTCATGGTGTATCCGGACGAGGTCCACTACTCGGGGCTGAGCGTTGACGATGTCCCGGACCTGGTGGAGGAGCACTTCCTGAAGGGCCGCGTCGTCCCCCGCCTGCTCTCCTCGCTCCGACCGGCCAAGGACGAGGAGCTGGGCACCCCTCGGCCCAAGGAAGTGCGCGTGGTCCTCAGGAACTGCGGCCTGATCGACCCGGAGAGCATCGAGGACTACATCGCGGAGGACGGCTACCAGGCGCTGGCGCGTGTGCTGGGAGAGATGGCGCCCGCCCAGGTGATCGATAGCATCCTGGCCTCGGGGCTACGCGGCCGGGGCGGCGCGGGCTTCCCCACCGGGAAGAAGTGGCAGTTCGCGCGGGCAACCAAGGGGGAGCCCAAGTACGTGATCTGCAACGCGGACGAGGGCGACCCGGGGGCCTTCATGAACCGCCGCGTGCTGGAGGGGGACCCCCACGCCGTCATCGAGGGGATGATCATCGCCGCCTACGCCATCGGGGCCGCCCGGGGCTACATCTACTGCCGGGCGGAGTACCCCATCGCCGTGCGGACGCTCAACATCGCCATCCGGCAGGCCAGGGAGTACGGCTTCCTGGGATCGGACATCCTGGGCAGCGGGTTCGCCTTCGACCTGGAGGTGCGGATGGGGGCCGGGGCCTTCGTCTGCGGCGAGGAGACGGCCCTCATGGCGTCCGTCGAGGGACAGCGCGGCCATCCCCGCACGCGCCCCCCGTTCCCGGCCGTCAGCGGCCTGTGGGGGAAGCCCACCAACATCAACAACGTCGAGACCTACGCCAACGTCTCCCGCATCATCCTGAACGGGCCCGAGTGGTTCGCCCGCATGGGAACGGAGCGGAGCAAGGGAACCAAGACCTTCGCCCTGGCCGGGGACGTGAACCACACCGGCCTGATCGAGGTCCCCCTGGGCATCACGCTCCGCGAGATCGTCTACGAGGTGGCGGGGGGAATCAAGGGCGGGAAGCGCTTCAAGGCCATCCAGACCGGCGGGCCCATGGGCGGGTGCCTGCCGGCGAGCAACCTCGACCTGCCGGTGGACTACGAGTCCCTGACGGCCGCGGGCTCCATCATGGGGTCGGGCGGCATGATCGTCATGGACGAAGACACCTGCATGGTGGACATCGCCCGTTTCTTCATGGAGTTCACCCAGGACGAGAGCTGCGGCAAGTGCGTGCCCTGCCGCGTGGGCACCCGGCACATCCTGGAGATCCTGGAGCGGATCTGCGCCGGCCTGGGGAAGCCGTCCGACCTCACGGAGCTCACGCACCTGTGCGAGCAGATCCGGAAGACGAGCCTCTGCGGACTGGGACAGGGCGCCCCCAATCCCGTGGTGAGCACCCTCAAGCATTTCCGCGAGGAGTACGAGGCCCACATCTACGAGAAGCGCTGCCCCGCGGGGACCTGCAAGAGCCTGGTGCGGGCCACCTGCGTGAACGCCTGTCCCGCGGGCGTGGACAGCCCGGCCTACCTGGCGCTGATCAGCCAGGGCCGCTACGCCGAGGGGCTCGCGGTCCACCGCGACGCCAACCCCTTCGCCCTGATCTGCGGGCGGGTCTGCCCGGCCTTCTGCGAGAAGAAGTGCCGCCGAGGGCAGCTGGATGCGCCGCTGTCGATCCGGATGGTCAAGCGCTTCATGGCCGATCGCTTCTACGGGGTGCCGTGGACGCCGGAACGGGTCGGGCCGGCGAATGGGGCACGGGTGGCGGTGGTGGGCGCCGGGCCGGCCGGTCTCACGGCGGCGCTCAGGCTTTCGCAGCGGGGCTACGCCGTCACGGTGCTGGAGAAGATGCTCCAGCCCGGGGGCATGATGACCTACGGCATCCCGGCCTACCGCCTGCCGCGCGACCCCCTCTTCGCCGAGATCAACAATGTCCGGCGGGCCGGGGTGGAGATCCGCTGCGGCCAGGAGCTGGGACGGGACTTCACCCTGGACAGCCTGAGGGAATCGGGTTACGCGGCCATCGTGCTGGCACTGGGCTCTCACAAGAGCCAGCGGCTGGGCATCCCGGGCGAGGACAAGACCGGAATGTATCCCGGGGTCGCGTTCCTGCGCGACATCGCCCTCGCCAAGGCCCCCTCCGTGGAGGGGCGGCGCGTGGTGGTGGTGGGGGGCGGCGACGTGGCCATCGACTCGGCCCGCTCGGCCTGGCGCCTCAACGCCTCCGAGGTCCAC
>DATIFO010000231.1:0-37117 GCA_035455275.1 Methylomirabilis sp. (SeqCode)
GCACGTGGAGCCGGCCCATCGCCTCTGGACCCTGAACGCCATCAGGATTCCCGCGGGCGTGGACGATGCGAGGGTCCGCGGCCGGCTGCTCCAGGATTTCAGCATCGAGATCGGCGGGGGGCTGGGGGACCTCAAGGGAAGGATCTGGCGCGTGGGCCTGATGGGCAAGAACTCCACGGCCGGCAACGTCCTGCTCTTCCTGGCGGCCCTGGAGCGCGCGCTTCGGGGCGAGGGGTTGCCCTTCGCCTCCGGCATCGCCGCAGCCGAAGAGGTCTTTCTGAAGCACGCTTCCTCGGGAAATCCTGCGTAGTCCCACCCCGCACGGGTCACCGCGCAACGGGTACCCGCCACCTCCCGGGGTACGCCCGGTCTTGTCGACGGGTCCGCCTGGCGCCGCAGGCGGGCCGGTCAGCCGGATCGGGCCCTCTCCGGCGTGAGACCCTGCGTTAGGAAATTTCGTTCTGGAAAGAAATCCCTTGACATAAATTTTCAGTCCGGGGTAGTGTACCCGCCATGCCCTCCCGGCGCTCACCCCTGGCCAGCAACGGCACGCAGGTTCCCGGGTGCTTCATCCGCATCCGCAACGGCTTCGGCGCACTTTCCCGCGGTGAACGACTGGTGGCGGAGGCGATCCTGCGGGACCCCCACGCCGTCACGCTGGAGTCGGTGACCGACCTCGCCCGCCGGAGCACCACCAGCCCCGCCGCCGTCAGCCGCTTCTGCCGGAAGTTGGGCTTCGGCACCTTCCCCCGCTTCAAGATCCGGCTGTCGCACGACCTGGCCTCGCCCATGGCCGACATTCACGAGGACATCACGGCCGGCGACAAGATCGGGCGGATCATCCGGAAGGTCGTCCACGGGAACATCCAGACCCTCACCGATACCCTGCAGGGCCTGGAGGAGCGGGCCGTGGGTCAGGCCGTGGAGCTGCTCAGCACGGCTCCGCGTATCTCCTTCGTCGGTTCCGGCGGATCCGGGATCGTGGCGCAGGATGCCGCCCACAAGTTCATGCGCACGGGCAAGCCCATCGCGGTGTACACCGACAAGCATCTCCAGCTCATCCACGCCTCCCTGCTGGGGGCGGAGGACGTGCTCGTGGCGCTCAGCCACACGGGCCGCAACCGGGACCTGCTGGACGTGCTGAAGGTGGCCAAGTCCACCGGGGCGCGGATCATCGCCATCACTCACTATGGCCCGTCGCCGACCGTGAAGCTGGCGGATGTGGTCTTGCACACCATGGCGCGGGAGACGGCCTACCGCCAGGAGTCGCTGTCGTCGCGCATCGCCGCTCTGACGCTCGTGGATGTCTTATACGTTGGGGTGGGCGTCCGCCTGCACCAGCAGGTGATCAGGAACATCCAGCAGATCCGGAGAGCCATACTCCGGACCCGGCTGTGAACTGAGGGGATAGGGGACGTGGGGGAACCGCCGCGCCCGGGCGCGGGTGCGGAACTCGCTGCGGGAAGCCGCGAGCAGAGGAGGGAGGAGAGTCATGAAGCGTTGGATCGTCGGGGCGGGCGTGAGCATCCTGGGGTTGGTCTGGCTGGCGGGTGCGGCCGCGGCGCAGGAGGTGACCCTGCGGGCGGGGATCATGGTCTCGAAGGATTATCCCTTCACCAAGGGGGCCCAGTACTTCGCCGACAAGGTGAAGGAGCGGACGGGCGGACGGGTCAAGGTGGATGTGTACCCGGATGGCGTCCTGGGCAGCGAGATCGAGATGTTCGAGCAGCTCCGGAAGGGGGCCCTGGACATCGTGGTGACCTCGCCGGGAAACCTGGCTCCCTTCTTCAAGGAGATGGACCTCCTAGATCTGCCCTTCCTGTTCAAGGACCACGCGCACCGGGATGCCGTGGCCAACGGGTCCGTGGGGAAGCGCTACGGGGAGGAGCTGGAAAGGAAGGGGGACGTGGTCGTTCTCGGGTATTTCGGCGGGTCCGTCCGGAACATGATCTGCCGGACCAAGTCAATCAACTCCATTGACGACATCCAGGGGATCAAGATGCGCGTCTGGCAGTCGTCGGTGGTCATCGACACCTGGAAGGCGCTGGGGACTGTCCCATCCGTGGTGGCCTACGCCGAGGTGTACAACGCCCTGCAGACCGGGGTCGTGGAATGCGCGGAGAACGAATCGCTGACGTTCACCACGGCGAAATGGGCCGAGGCGGCAAAGACGGTGGCGCTGACCCAGCACAGCGTCACCATCCGACCCTTCCTCATGAGCGCGAAGAACCTCGCCAAGCTGTCCAGAGCCGATCAGGACATGGTCCGGGCGGTCGGGAGGGAGGCGGCGGCTTACGAGGTCAAGCTGGAGGTGGAGCAGGACAAGGTGGCCCGCGAGCTCCTGAGCTCGAAGTACAAGATCAAGCTCAGCACGCCCGAGCGGAAGCCCTTCATCGAGCGGAGCGAGGCGATCCGGCAGGCCTTCGCCAAGTCCGTCGGGGCGGAGGCAACGCTGAAGGAGATCTACAGCCTGGCGAAGTGACTCGTCATGGCGGGGGGGTGCGGGAGAGAAACCGTGCCCCCCACCGGGGCCCCATGGAGTAACTGATGGCAAAGGGGTGGCTGTGGTGTGAGCGCGTGGAGCGCGCCTTGCTCACGATCATCGCCCTCATGGTGGCGAGCGTGCTCTTCAGCGTCTCGGCGCAGGTGCTGAGTCGAATGATCGGCGTGGCCTTCCTGGTTTGGACCGACGAGGTCACACGGGTCGCCGTGGTCTGGGTGACCTTTCTCGGTTCCGCCGTGGGAATCCGGCGCAACTCGCATTTCGTCATTGACCTTTTCGTGCGGCTGTTGCCGGCCAAAGCGGAACGATGGGCCCGGCGGGGAATCTGGGTTGCGGTCACACTGAGCGTGCTGGTCCTCGTGGGGATCGGGTGGCAGCTCGCCGAGATCGGCCTGCAGCGAGTCTATCCCATCACCCGCATCAGTCAGACCTGGGCCTGGGCCGCGGTGCCTCTTGGCGCGATGCTCATGTTCGCCTTCCTCCTTGAGCTGGTGGTGATGGGTCGGTGGGACAGATCGCCGGACCAGGGGAGGGGTGCCACATGATCCCCACGCTGATCCTGTTCGTCGGGTTCTTCGTCCTGATCGTCGCCGGGATTCCGATCCCCTTCGCTCTCATCCTGTCCTCGCTGGTGGTTTTCTTGATGAATCCGGCGACTCCCGCCTGGGTGCTGGCGCAGCGGGCGGTCTCCGGGATCGACAGCTTCGTCCTGGTGGCGATTCCCTTCTTCATCCTGGCCGCCAATATCATGAACGCTGGCGGGATCACGGAGCGACTCATCAAGTTGGCCATGGCCATGGTGGGACACATCCGGGGAGGGCTGTCCCACGTGACGGTGGTGGTGGGGATGTTCTTCGCCGGGATCTCGGGGAGCTCCGTCGCAGAGTCCGCCGCTCTCTCCAGTCTGTTCATTCCCGCCATGGTGCGTCGGGGGTATCGGAAGGACTTCGCGGTGGCCATCACCGCCTGCGCCTCGACCATGGGGGTCATCATTCCTCCCAGCATCCTCATGGTGATCTACGGCGCGGTTGCCAGTGTCTCGATCGGAGCCTTGCTGATCGGCGGGGCGATCCCCGGTGTCCTGATCGGCCTCGCGCTTCTCTCGGGGGGGTACGTGGTCGCCGTTCGACACGGCTATCCCCCCGAGGTCGAACGATGGCTCGGATTGCGGGCCATCCTGACGGGCCTGCGGGAGTCGGTGCTGCCCCTGGGGGTTCCCTTCATCATTGTTGGGGGAATCCTCAGCGGGTACTTCACGCCGACAGAGTCTGCCGTTGTGGCAACCCTGTATGCCATGCTCATCACCATGGCGGTCTACCGGACGGTCAGCATTCGAGACCTCCAAGGGCTCTTTGCGGAGGCCGGGGTGCTCACCGCCCTCATATTCGTCACGGTCGCGGCCGCCACGGCATTTGGCTGGCTGCTGGCGTTTTACAGGGTTCCCTCGCTGGTGACAGACTTGCTGCTTTCCCTGACGAACCAGCCCCGGCCGGTGATCCTCTTGATCGTCGCCCTCTTCACGTTCCTGGGGACTTTCATGGACGCCACGCCGGCCATCCTCATCTTCGTGCCCCTCATTCTCCCGGTGGCAGGGCAGGTGGGCCTCCACCCCATCCATCTGGGAGTCGTGGTGGTCATGACCATGGCCTTTGGCCTGATCACGCCGCCGTACGGGCTCTGCACGCTCATTGCCTGCGGGGTGGCCGAATATCCCGTCGGTGAGGTCATGAAGATGCTGACGTTTCTGATGATCGCAGAATTCCTGATCATCGTGCTCTGCGCCTACTTCCCCGAGGTCGTGCTCTTCCTCCCGAGGCTCGTAGCGCCGCAGTGGTTGTAGGAGCGTCGCATGGCTGCGACCAAGGTCGTTTCCCTGGCGGAGGCCGTGGCGGGCGCGCCCGACGGGGCCAACATGACCTTCGGGGGGTTCGCCGCCTACTTCACGCCGCTGGCCTTCGTGCGCGAGATGATCCGTCAGGGGAAGGCGCGCATCGAGATGACCTCGGTGGCGGAGTGCTGGGTGGCCGACTACCTGGCCGGCGCCGGGGCCCTGACGCGCGCCCGCTTCTCCAACTTCATGTTCGAGGGCCTGGGGCGCTGCAAGAACTTCTGCCGCGGGGTGGAGCGGGGCGAGATCCTGGTCGAGGATTACAGCCACTTCGCCATCACTTCCCGCCTGGTGGCCGCGGGCCTGGGGATCCCGTTCCTGCCGATCAAGGCCATGGCGGGCACCGACCTGATGGGCAAGCAGGGGTTCGAGGCGGAGAAAGCACGGCCCTTCGCCTGCCCGTTCACCGGCGAGCCGGTCCTCCTGGTGCCGGCGGTCCGTCCGGACGTCGCCGTGATCCACGCCTCCCGGGCCGACCGCGAGGGGAATACCCAGTTGTTCGGGTACACCTCCGTGGTGGAAGAGCAGGCGCGCGCGGCCGAGCGGGTGATCGTCACGGTCGAGGAGATCGTCGACGATTCCGTCATCCGTGCGCAGCCGGAGCTGACCATCCTCCCCGGCTTCCTGGTGGATGTCGTGGTGGAGGTGCCGTTCGGCGCCCACCCGACCGGGATGTATCGCTACTACGACCCGGATTTCGCCTTTCTCCGGGACTACTACGCGGCATCGCGGGACGGGGAGGCGTTCAGGCGGCATCTGGATGACTGCGTGTTCGGCGTCCCCGATCACTGGGCCTATCTTAGGAAGCTGGGCGTTCGCCGCCTGATGGACCTGCGCGCGGACCCCGGGCTCGGGCTGGCCCGGATGCACGCGAGGACGCTCTCATGAAGGGTTGCACCCGGCAGGAGATCATGGCCGTCGCGGCCGCCCGGGAGATACGGGACGGGGAAGTGGCCTTCATCGGGACGGGTCTTCCCATGGTGGCGGCGTACCTGGCGAAGTACACTCACGCGCCGAGTTCGGTCCTGATCTTCGAGTCCGGCGTGATCGGCGCAGAGCCCAGGGAGCTGGCCACGGGGGTCGGCGACCTGCGCCTCCTCCACGGGTGCGTCAAGGCGACGGGGCTCTACTACGCCCTGAGCCTGCTCCAGGGAGGGGTCGTGGACATCGGCTTCCTGGGGGCGGCGGAGGTGGACCAGTACGGCAACCTCAACTCCACCGCCATCGGCGACTACCGGCGGCCCACGGTGCGCCTGCCGGGGAGCGGGGGGGCCAACGACATCGGCAGCCTGGCCCGGCGCCTGCTCATCATGCTGCCGCACGATCGCCGCCGGCTGGTTTCCCGCGTCCAGTACCTCACCACGCCTGGCTTTCTCGACGGGCCCGGGGCGCGGGAGCGGGCCGGCCTCCGGGGGGAGGGCCCCTCGCGGGTGATCACGGACCTGGCGGTGCTGGACTTCGAGCCCGCCTCGAAGCGGATGCGCCTGGCCACGCTGCACCCGGGGGTGGTGGTGGAGGACGTGGAGGCGCAGACGGGCTTTCCCCTGCTCATGGCGCCGGGAGTCGGCGAGACGGCACTGCCCAGCGCCGAAGAGGTCCGGCTGCTCCGAGAGCGGATCGACCCGGAAGGCATCTACATCAAGGCCAAGGGCTAGCGTCAGGGGAGGAAAGGAGGACGCGGTGCGCGAGAAAGTCCTGGGGCTGCGGGAGGCGGCGGCCCTGATCAAGGACGGCGAGACGGTCGCCATCGGCGGACACACCCTGCGTCGGCACCCCATGGCGCTCATCCACGAGATCATCCGCCAGCGGCGGCGAGGCCTCAGGCTGCAGGGCTGGAACAACGGCATCGACATGGACATGCTCATCGGCGCGGGCTGCGCGGCATCGGTGGAGACCTCGTACATCGGGATCTCGGCCTACGGCCTGGCCCTGAACTTCCGCCGGGCCTGCGAGGGCGGGGGGCTTCGCGTCATCGAGCATTCCGAGACCACCGGCCTGGACATGTTCCGGGCCACGGTCATGGGGATGAGCTTCTTCCCCACCAAGACCCCCTTGGGCTCGGACCTGATGCGCTGCAACGAGCACCTGACGGAGATCGCCTGTCCCTTCACAGGCGAGCCCTTCGCCGCGGTGCGGGCGGCCCACCCGGACGTGGCCGTCATCCACGCCCACACCTCGGACAGGTACGGGAATGTGCAGCTCGATGCGTCCCGCTGGAACGACCAGAGCGCGGACGTCCTGATCGCCAAGGCGGCGCGCACCACCGTGGTCAGCGTGGAGCAGATCGTGAGCGACGAGGAGGTCTATCGAAACTCCCTCCTCACCGTCCTGCCGCGGAAGTTCGTCACGGCCGTGGTGGAGGCCCCCTACGGGGCGCACCCCTGCGCCTGCGATGCCCGGTACGACTACGACCTGGAGGAGGTGGGAAGGTATTACGAGGCCTCCAGGAGCGAGGAGAGCTTCAAGGCCTACCTGGACGAGATGGTCCGGGGCGCGGCCGATCAGATGGAGTATCTGGAGCGCATCGGCATGGAGCGGCTGATGCGCCTCACGCGGACGAGGGTGTCGCGATGACGACTGCAACCTATACCGTGGAAGAACTGATGGCGTGCGCCGTCTCGCGCGAGCTTCGGGACGGAGAGCTGGGCTTCATCGGGCTGGGCACGGGGGGACGGGCCTTCATCTACGCCGTGGGGATCCCCAGCGTGGCCATCGAGCTGGCGCACCAGCGGGGGATCGACTTCATCGCCCAGTACGGGATAAAGCTGGAGCCCTGCATCCCGGAGGTGCCCGGCTGCTTCACCGATGCCAACCTGCTCCACTGGCCCGGGCGCGCCATGATCCTGGTGGAGGACTGCCTGGACATGTTCCGGCGGGGGATGATGGACTGGGGCTTCGTCTCGGGGGCCCAGATCGACCCGTACGGGAACCTCAACAGCGTGTGCATCGGCGACCAGAAGCGGCCCAAGGTGCGCCTCGTGGGGGCCATCGCCCAGACCGATCACTGCGCCCACGCCAGGCACACCATGATCATCGTTCCCCACGAGCGGCGGACCTTCGTGGAGAAGGTGGACTTCATCTCCGGTCTGGGCTTCGGGGACGGCCCGGGGTATCGCGAGCGATTTCAGCACCACGGCGGGGGGCCGGGGAAGGTCGTGACCAACCTGGCGGTCCTGGGTTTTCACCCGCAGACGAAGCGCATGCGGGTCGAGTCCCTCCACCCCGGTGTCGGCCGGGAGCAGGTGGAGGCGAACACGGGGTTCCCGCTGGAGTTCCCCGATCCGATCCCGGTGACCCCTGCGCCTGCGGCCGAAGAGGTGGAGTTGATCCGCAGGCAGATCGACCCACGGGGCGTGTGGCTCCAGGCGAAAGTGTCCTGAGAGAAAGGGCGGGTGATGGGGACGAAGGAGCCCCTGCTCCTCGGGCTCGACATCGGGACGAGCGGAGGGCGGGCCGTCCTCTTCGACGTGCAGGGAAGGCCGGCGGCGCAGGCCAGTCGGGCCTGGTCGCCCAGCCTCCCCCGGCCCGACTGGGCGGAGCTGGACGCGGAAGCCGTCTGGAAGGCCACGGTCCAGCTCCTGCGCGAGCTGGCAGGCGGGGCGGAGATGGCACGGGTAGCCGGGGTTGGCATCTCGTCGCAGCTCACCACGCTCTGTCTGGACCAGACGGGTTCGCCGGTCCTGCCGGCCTTCCCGTGGCTGGACCGCCGCGCCGCGGCCGAGGCGGCGGAGATCGAGGCCGAGGCGGGGCGCGAGGTCTTGGCCCGGATCGCGGGACGCCGCGCGGCCGGGGAACGGCCGGCGGCCATCTGCCGATGGCTCCAGCGGCACGAGCCGGCCGCCTGGTCCCGCGTGGCCTCGGTGTGCACGGTGAAGGATTTCCTGGCGCTCCGCCTGACGGGTCGCCTCGCCACCGACGAGCCCCATGCGTCCTACAGCTTGCTGTTCGACGTGGCCAAGCGGCGGTGGGATGCGGACCTGCCGCGGCTGGTGGACGTCGCCAGATCGTGCCTGCCCGAGGTACTCCCATCCCCGGCGGTGGTGGGAACCGTCCGGACGACCGCCGCCGGGGAGACCGGGTTGCCGGCTGGCATCCCGGTCGTGGCAGGCGGACCGGATGGCACCCTGGCCGCCCTCGGCGCGGGGCTCACGCGGCCGGGGATCGCCGCGGACGTGGCCGGGACGACCGACGTGGTTTTTGCCTGCCTGGACCGGCCAAAGATGGATCCCGGTGGCGGCGTGGTGACCAACGCTCACGCCTGCCCCGGCCGCTGGCTGCTCGGCGGACCGACCACGACCACCGGCGGTGCCCTGACGTGGTTTGCGGAGCACGTCGCCGGGACGACAGACCTCGCCATCCTCTACCCGGAAGCGGCCGGGGTCCCGGCGGGAGCCGACGGCCTCCTCTGCCTCCCGGCGCTTGTCGGTGAGCGGACCCCCATCTGGGACCCCAGAGCCCGGGGTGCGTTCGTGGGTCTCACCCTGGCCCACCGGAGGGGCCACCTGGCCCGGGCGGTCCTGGAGGGCTGCGCCTGCGTCGTCCGGAGGGTCGTGGAGGCCATCGTCCGCATGGGGGAGCCGGTGAGGGAAGTCCGGCTGGTCGGCGGCGCGGCGCGGAGCGATCTCTGGTCTCAGATCCGGGCGGATGTCCTCGGGCTCCCGATCCTCCGGATGCCGGTCCGGGAGGCCTCGGCCCTGGGGGCCGCCATCCTGGCCGCGGTGGGGGCCGGGTGCTTTTCCGATGTGGCCTCCGCCGCCGAGAAGATGAGCGGCGCGGGAGAGCCGATCCGGCCGAGGTGCGAGACCCACGCTCGGTACAACGAGGTCTTCGCCGCCTTCGAACGGCTGGACCGCATGCTGCGTGGAATGGAGGTTGCGTCATGACCCGTCTCGACCACGTCGCCATCCTGGTCCAGAGCATCCGGGATGCGCTGCCCCTGTACACAGATCTCCTGGGGCTCACGGCGGATCCGCCCATCGAGCTGCCGGAGCAGCAGGTGCGGGTCGCCTTCCTCCACGCCGGAGAGGCGAACCTGGAGCTGCTAGAACCGACGGCACCCGATTGTGTCCTGGCCCGGGTCCTGGCCAAGCGCGGCGAGGGGCTCCTGCACATCTGCCTGCAGGTGGATGACATCGAGTCCAGCTTGCGGCGACTCGAAGCAGCCGGGGTGCAACTGGTGGACCGGCATGCCTGGTCGAGCCCGCACGGCCTGGCGGCCTTCCTGCATCCCAAGAGCTTCCGGGGCGTGTCCATCGAGCTGCGGCAGCCCGTGCCGCCAGAGGCAGGGAGTTGAGCCCGGCCGCACGGGCGTGGTGGTGGCCCTGTGCCGGGACGCCTCCATCCAGGAGCGAGGAGTCGTCTGATGGCCGAGCAGGTTCGCATGCCCCGACTGTCACAGGACATGACCCGGGGGCGGATCGTCGAGTGGCTGAAGCAGGAGGGGGAATCCGTCAAGGAAGGGGAGCCGCTCCTCTCCATCGAGACGGACAAGGCGGAGGTGGAGGTGCAGGCTCCGCATGCCGGCATCCTCCGGCGGGTCCTGGTCGGTGCGGGTGATGAGGTCGAGGTGGGGACGCCGCTCGCCATCCTGGGCCAGGCGGAGGAGAACATCGACGAGCTGCTGAGGAAAGGAGAATCAGCCCCGAAGCCGCCTCCCCGCGCGGCCGAGGTGGCGGCCCCTCCCGCATCGAGCGGGACTCCCCTCCAAGCCCCCTCCCTTCCCGCGGGCAAGCGCCAGCCGATCTCGCCGGTGGCGCGGCGGGTCGCGCGGGAGCTGGGTGTGGAGGTGTCGCAGGTGGTGGGGACGGGCGCCGCGGGTCTCGTGACCGAGCAGGACGTGCGGGCCTTTGCCTCCAGGGGCGCGGCGAAGCCGGCGGGTGAGGTGCCCGAGAACGTGGAGGTCATCCCCTTCACCGGCATCCGCCGTCGGATCGCGGAGCGTCTCTCCCTGAGCCGGCACACGGCGGCGGATGTCACCACGGTCGCCGACGTGGACATGACCGAGGTGGCGGCCCTCCGAAAGCGGTCGGGGCTGTCGTACACGGCGTACGTTGCGTGGGCGACGGCCCAGGCGCTCCGCGAGTTCCCGATCCTCAACGCGTCGCTGGAGGGGGATCGGATCCTGGTCAAGAAGGACATTCACCTGGGGGTGGCCGTGGCGCTGGAGAACGGCCTGGTGGTCCCCGTGATCCGGTGTGCCCACGGCAAGAGCGTCGAGCAGATCTCGCAGGAGATGGATGCCCTGGCCACCCGGGCCCGGGAAGGTCAGCTCGGCCCCGCAGAGCTCACGGGCAGCACGTTCACGGTCACGAACTCGGGCGCCTTTGGCTCGCTGCTCTTCACCCCGATCATCAACCAGCCAGAGGTGGCCATCCTGGGCATGGGAAAGGTGGCCGACACGCCGGTGGTCCGGGACGGACAGGTGGTCGTGCGCAAGGTCATGTACCTGTGTCTCAGCTACGATCACCGGGTCGTGGACGGCGCGCCTGCCGTGCAGTTCCTCCAGGCGGTGAAGCGCCGCCTGGAGCAGCCCGGGGCCGGTCCCGGGTAGATGGTGGGCGCCCGGTGGGTCGGGGCGGCGCGTCCCCGCGGTCGTGACGTGTCGATCCGATCGCTCGTGATGCGGGCACTGCGAGGAGGAGAAGCTTCATGGGGTATTCCGAACAGTTGACCGATAAGGACCTCATCCAGATGTACCGCTGGCTGGTCCTCATCCGGGCGTTCGAGGACCGGGTGGGTGAGCTGTGGACGCAGGGCAGCCTCCAGGAGTCGCCGCATGGCAGCCAGGGACAGGAGGCCATCGCCGTCGGCGCGTGCTACGGCCTGCGTCCGGAGGACCAGGCCCTGCCCTCGCTGCGCACGCGGGGGGCGTTCATCGTCAGGGGAGTCCCGATCCGGGTGCAGATGGCGGGGATGTACGCCAAGGCCACCGGGCCGGCCGGAGGCAAGGCGACCGCGCACCACATGGGCGACCCGAAACGGGGGATCCTGCTCGGAAGCGGCATCGTGGGCGCCTCCATCACCGTGGCGGTGGGTGCGGCGCTGGCGTTCAAGCTCCAGCGGAAAGAGAGCGTGGTGATCGACTTCTTCGGAGACGGCGGGTCACAGCGGGGCGATTTTCACGAAGGGCTCAACTTCGCGGGGGCCTTCAAGCTACCCGTGGTCTTCATCCTGGAGAACAACGGGTTTGCCGAGATGACGCCCCTGTCGAAGCATTTCGCCGGCACGGACTTCGCCTGCCGGGCCCAGGGGTACGGCTTTCCCGGATTCCGCCTGGACGGCAACGACGTCTGTGCCGTGTACGAGGCGGTGCAGGCGGCCGTCGCCCGCGCCAGGGCGGGAGCGGGACCCACGCTGCTGGAATGCGTGACGTACCGTCAGCGGGGCCATTCCGAGAGCCATCCCCCCACGGAACTGCGGGACGTGGCCGAGATCGAGCGGTGGCGGGCCAGGGACCCGATCCTGCGGATGCAGGCCCAGCTCATCACGCGAGGGGTCCTGACCGACGCCCTGGTCCAGTCGATCGCGGCCGAGGCGAAGTCCGAGATCGAGGATGCGGTCAAGTACGCCGAGGAGAGCCCGTCCCCCGCTCCCGCGGAGCTGTACCAGGATGTCTATGCCCCGGAGGACCCGGAGCTGGTCGTGGGGAGGAGGTCATGAGACAGATCACCTATCGGGAGGCCATCCGGGAGGCCCTGCGCGAGGAGATGCGCCGCGACGAGCGCGTCTTCGTGTTCGGCGAGGATGTGGCGGATGCCGGCGGGGTCTTCAAGGTGACGCTGGGGCTGCTGTCCGAGTTCGGCCCGGAGCGGATCTTCGACACCCCGCTCAGCGAGTCGGCCATCGTGGGGGCCGCGGTGGGCGCCTCGCTGATGGGGATGCGCCCCGTCGCCGAGGTGATGTTCGCCGACTTCACGACGATCGCCATGGATGCCATCGTCAACCATGCCGCCAAGGTCCACTACATGAGCGGCGGTGAGATGACCGCGCCGCTGGTGGTTCGCATGGCCTACGGGGCGGGTCCCAAGTGGGGGTCGCATCACACGCAGAGCGTGGAGTCGTGGCTGGCGAACGTCCCGGGCCTCACCATCGTGATGCCCTCCACACCCGCCGACGCCAAGGGACTCCTGAAGGCGGCCGTCCGCACGCCGAATCCGGTCATCTTCCTGGAGCACAAGCTGCTCTACGGCAAGAAGGGAGATGTCCCGGAGGGGGAGTACCTCGTGCCGATCGGCCGGGCCGCCATCGTGCATCCGGGGGAGGACGTGACCATCGTGGCCAGCGGGATGATGGTGGATCGCGCGCTCGGGGCGGCGCGAACCCTGGCCGGAGAGGGGCTCGGCGCCGAGGTGATCGACCTCCGCTCGGTCCAGCCCCTGGATGAAGAGACCGTCCTCGGCTCGGTGGAGAAGACCGGACGGCTGGTGATCGTCCACGAGGCGCCGGTCCGGGGCGGATTCGGCGGAGAGGTGGCGGCGGTCGTCGCGAACCAGGCGCTCGGGTTCCTGGATGCGCCCATCCAGCGGGTGGGGGCCCCCTGGACGCCGGTTCCCTTCGGCCCGGTCCTGACGGACGCCTATGTTCCGAAGGAGGCGGACATCCTCCAGGCGGTTCGGGCCACCCAGGGCGCGGCGGTGTAGGCGTGGACTCCTCGCGCGCAGGACGCGAGGCGAAGCGGGAGACAGGGGTCATGACATCTGGCCGGGAGGTCGGGTCGGGCGTGCCGCCGTCCGTCGCCGTGGAGGGGCGCACCTGGATGCAGCGTCGTCCCTGGCGGGAGCGAGAGTTCTGGCTCCGCTACAGCACGCTGTACGGCGTGATCGCCCTGATCCTGGTCTCGTCCATTCTCTCGCCCCATTTTCTCACGGTCGAGAACCTCTTCAACGTCCTCCGCCAGTGGTCCATGGTGGCCCTGATCGGCGTGGGGATGACCTTCATCATCATCAACCGGGGCATCGATGTCTCGGGGGGATCGATCCTGGCGCTGGGCTGCGTGCTGGGAGCGGCCGTCCTGCCGCGGGTCGGCGTCTGGGGCATGATCGTCCTGGTCCTCCTGGCTGGCACGGTGTGCGGCCTCCTCAACGGGCTGGCCATCACGCTGGGCAACATCCCGCCCTTCATCACGACGCTGGGGATGATGACCATCGCGCGCGGCGCGGCCCTCATCATCGGCGAGGGCCACACCATCCTGGCCGTGCTCCCGCCCGCCTTCAGCTTCTGGCTGGGCACGGGGCGGCTATTGGGGGTGCCCACGCCCATCCTGCTGGTCGTGCTGGTGTTCCTGGTGGGGGGGTTCATCCTGCGGATGACCAGGTACGGGCGGCATGTGGCGCTGGTGGGCGACAGCGAGGCGGCGGCCTTCGCGGCGGGCATCCACGTCAGGCGAATCACCCTCAGCGTCTATGTCATCCATGGCTTCCTGGCGGGGCTGGCGGGCCTGGTCTTCCTGGGGCGGCTGGGCGTGGGTGAGCCCACGGCGGGCTTCCTCTTCGAGATGAACGCCATCGCGGCGGTGGTCCTGGGGGGTACCCCGTTCACGGGGGGCCAGGGCGGGGTCGGGGCCACCTTCCTGGGAGTCCTCATCCTGGGTCTCACGTACAACATCCTGAACCTCATGGGCGTCTCGCCGTACGCCCAGGACGTGGCGCGAGGTCTCATCATCATCCTGGCGGTGTACATCAGCGTTCGCAGGACCCGGCTCGGGGTCCGCTAACAAGGAGGCAGAACATGAAGCCGTGGGCTCGCTGGATCGGAACTGGGTTGGTCGCCGTCCTTGCGTCGGTCATGCTGTTGCCGGGATCATCGCACGCCCAGGCCAAGAAGATCGTCGTCGGTCTTTCCCAGCCCAACGTCGAGCACCCCTACCGGGTCGCCGGCGTCAAGGCCGCCCAGGAGTGGGTCAAGAAGCACCCGGAGGTGGAACTGATCGTGGCCGACGGACGGCGGGATTCCGCCAAGCAGTTGGCCGACGTCGAGGACCTCATCACCCGCAAGGTGAACATCATCGTGATCGCCCCCAACGACGCCAAGGCCCTGGCCCCCATCGGCGAGAAGGCCAAGCGGGCGGGGATCCCGATCGTGACCTTTGACCGCGTCCTGGCCGCTCCCGAGGACCAGGTGGCGGCCCACATCGGCTCCGACAACATCGAGATGGGCCGGGTGGCGGCGCGCTACATCGCCCAGAAGCTGGACGGCAAGGGGGTCGTGATCCAGCTCGAGGGGACGCCCGGGGCCTCGGCGACCGTGGACCGGAAGAAGGGCTTCGAGGAGGAGATCGCCAAGTCTCCGGGGATCAAGGTGGCGGCCAGCCTGGTGGGCCACTACCGCCGGCACGAGGCGATGCAGTCGATGGAGGACGCCCTCACCGCCAACCCGAAGATCGATGCGGTCTACTGCCACAACGACGAGATGGCCTTCGGGGCACTCCAGGCCCTGGAGGCGCGCAACCGGGCCAAGGGGGTCATCGTCACCGGGATGGACGGTTCGCAGGTGGCGTTCCAGGCGGTGAACGAGGGGAAACTCACCGGGAGCGTGTACTACCACCACATGTTCCCGGAGGCGCTGGAGCTGGCCATAAAGGTGCTGAAGGGGGAGCGCGTCCCCAAGGTGACCATGCTGGAGACCCCCTTCGTCACCAAGGAGAACGTGGCGCAGTATCTCGGCAAGTAGCCATGCCGGTCCTCGATCTGCGTGGGATCAGCAAGCGTTTCGATGCCGTGCAGGCCCTGCAGGGGGTGGACCTCTCCGTGGAGACGGCCGAGGTCCTCGCCCTGGTGGGGGACAACGGGGCGGGCAAGTCCACGCTCATCAAGATCGTCTCCGGGGTCCACCCGCCCGACGAGGGAGAGATCTGGCTGGACGGCCGGCACGTCCGCATCGACTCGCCGGAGGTGGCCAAGGGGCTGGGGATCGAGACGGTCTACCAGGACCTGGCCCTCTTCGAGCACGCGGACGTCAGCGGGAATCTCTTCGCCGGCCGCGAGATGACCCGGCGATTCCTGGGGGTTCTCCCCATCCTGGATGAGAGCCGCATGCGGGAGTTCGCCCGGGAGACCCTGGCCCGCCTGCGCATCCAGATCCCGGGGGTGGATCGATCCATGAAGCTGCTGTCGGGCGGGCAGCGCCAGTGCGTGGCCATCGGCCGGGCCATCGCGTTCGGGACGAAGCTCGTCATCATGGACGAGCCCACGGCGGCCCTGGGCGCGGTGGAAGCGGCCAAGGTCCTGGGCCTCGTGCGGACCCTGAAGGACCGGGGCATCACGGTCATCGTGGTGAGCCACAACCTGCAGCACGTCTTCTCCATGGCGGACCGGATCGCGGTCCTGCGCCATGGCCGGATGGTCGGGAGCGTCCGGCCCGCCGAGACCACCGGGGAGGCCGTGGTACGCATGATCGTGGGGGCCGACGAGGCGGCCGTGGACCTGCCCGCCGCCCCTGCGGTCTAGTCATACCCGCTCCCCCCCGGCGGGCCTAGGCGCGAGATTAAGCCCCCGTCGATTTCTTCGCGCCGCGGACAAAGCTGGTCGTGGAAGTGGACGGCGCCCAACACTTGGAAGGCAATCACGTCCTGAAGGACAGAACGCGTGATGAATACTTGGTGTCTCTTGGATTGAAGGTGTTGCGGTTCAACAGCCGGGAAGTTCTGAGGGAAAGCGATGCTGTAGTGGAGGCGATCTACCGGGCCATTGTCAGCAGGTGAGTGCAGAAATCCCCCCCGGCCCCCCTTTGACAAAGGGGGGTCAAACCGAGCTTGACGAAGGCGGAAGCGAGGTGCGAACGGTGACGGCAGAGAGACGAAGGCTCGTGGAGGCGCGCTACGAGAACATTGTCCTGGGGGAGGACTTCGGCCCCATCGAAGAGGTGGTCTCGGATTACAAGATCAAGACATTTGCCTTCATGATGGACGACTACCACCCCTGGTACTTCGGCGACTCGCCCTTCGGCAGGCGGATCGGCCACGCGGGGATCCTTGCCAACGACCTGCTGCAACTGTTCACCCAGGTCTTCGATCCCAACAGCGTGGTGGGGCTGCACACCCAGGAAGAGCTGTGGTTTCAGAACCCCGTCTTCGCGGGCGAGCGCGTGATCCTTTACGGGAAGTACGTCGAGAAGTACGAGCGGCGGGGCAAGGGCTACGTGGTGATGGAGGCGGACGCGAGGGGCGAGGACGGCCGGGTGCTCCTCCGGCATCGGGGGGTGGAGATCCTGCACGTCGAGCCGGGGCCCGTGGTGGGGAAGGGGACTGCCGAGACCCCGGAGAAGCGGGTGACCGGGGAGTACCGCAAGGACGTGGAGGCGGTGGCGAAGGCGCGGCCGGGCATCCCCGCCGGGACCCCGCTCCACCCGCTGGTCAAGACGGTCATGCAGGATCAGATCGCGGTGTTCTCCCTGGTGGGGAAGCACCTCAGGAACATCCACACCGACCTGGAGGTCGCGCGAAAGGCGGGCCTCCCCAGCACGCTCGCCCAGGGGATGATGGAGACCATCTACCTGACAGAGCTTCTCACCGGCTTCTTCGGCCCCTCCTGGTTCACCACCGGCTGGTTGAAGATGAAGTTCGTCGCGCCGGTCTTCTCCGGCGAGACGATCACCGCGCGCGGCGTGGTGACAGGCGAGACCCCGGGCGCCGGCGGCACGCGCCTGGAGCTGGAGGTCTGGTGCGAGAACTCGGCGGGCAAGATGACCGCGGCCGGCTGGGCCAGCGCCCGGCTCGCTGGGGCGTAGGCTGGACGTGCCGTCCCCCCTGCCGGGGCACGGGGAGACGCGCCGCCATCCGGCACCACACTGGTGCGGGCGAACGGCGCGAGAATGCCCTTGACAGCCGGGAGGTCAACTGTGATACCAGATATCAGATTCCAGGAGGGCTCCCTCCGGTGCCAACCCCCAAGCCCCCGGCCGCTTCCCTGGGGTGGCAGCACACGAGCCTCAGTGACCTGGTCTACCGACGGCTTCGCGATCAGATCCTGTGGGGCGTCATCTCGCCGGGGAGCGTGCTCTCGGTGCGCACACTCCCCGAGCAACCGTCGGTCAGCCCGATGCCCGTCCGGGAGGCGCTGCTCCGCCTCAGCGTCGATGAGTTGGTGGAAGTCGCCCCGCGCAGCCCGACGCGGGTGACGAGTATCTCGCTGGAGCGCGTGCGCGAGATCTGCGAGATGCGTAACCACCTCGAACCCCTGGCCGCCCGGCTGGCGGTGGCCAACCTGGGCCCGGCTGACGTCGAGCACCTGAGGCGCTGCCTCAAGAAGATGGACCTGGACGCCTCGGCGAATCGACCCCAGGAGTGGCACCGCTGGAATCGGTCCGTCCTTCGGTTGACTGCGCACCCGCTGACCGACGGCGGGTTGGCGGGCTTCATGGCGGATTGGAGGAAGGTGCCGAAGGCGGCGTGATTCGGGATGGGCGCACAGCCCGGCAGCGCGTGTCAGCCGTGAGCCCCCCCCAACGCACTGCAAGGGCGGACCCGGGAGGATTGGTCGATGACGAACAGCTCCACGGTCTCCAGCAGGCGTCGCATGCTCGCCGCAGTGCTCGTGGCTCCCGCGCGACTCGAGGTCCGGGAGGTGCCCCTACCGGCCTGTCCCGACGACGGGCTGCGGCTCCGGGTGGCCGCCTGCGGCATCTGCGGCTCGGACATCCGCGCCTTCCGGGGGCACAAAGCCCTCTCGGGAGTGCACAGGCTTGGCGACGAGGCACTCGCCGGGCACGTCGTGGGCCACGAGATCGCCGGCAGCGTGGATGCGGTGGGCGCGGGCGTGACCGGCTTCCGTCCCGGAGACCGCGTCACGGTCGCTCCCAGCCTCACCTGTGGGACATGCGACGCCTGTCGGCGGGGACAGTCTGTGGTGTGTCGGAGCTACGGGGCCATCGGGTGGAGTATCCCCGGGGGATTTGCAGAGTTTGTGGCGGTGCCGGGCCGCCTTCTCACGGACGGCAGCGTGAATCGCATCCCCGACCCGGTTCCGGCCTGGCGGGCGAGCCTGACCGAGCCGCTGGCGTGCGCGGTGCACGGGCAGACCGCGATCCTGGTCGAGCGGGGCGATGCGGTCCTGGTGAGTGGCGGGGGCCCCATGGGGTCGTTGAATGTGCTGCTGGCGAGACAGCGGGGGGCGGCCCTGGTCGCCATGGCCGACCCCAACGCATGCCGGCGGGATTTCGCGCGATCGCTGGGGGCGGAGGTGACCGTGGACCCGAAGGCTCCGGATGCCGCGGCCGCACTGCTCGACGGCACGGGAGGGCAGGGCTTCAGCGCCGTCATCCTGGCCGTCTCCAGCATCGCGCCGATCCGCGAGCTCTTCCGCCTCTCGCCGGACGGGCGATACCCCCTCCTGGCGCCGGGCGCCCGCGTGAGCGTGTTCTCCGGCCTGGATCCTGGCGACACCGCGTTCTGGCTGGATGCGCGGGCGCTCTTCTACCAGGGGATCCGCCTCGTTGCATCGGTGAATTCTGCGCCAGCGCACAACGCGGAGGCGCTGCGGCTGATCGCCACGGGGGCGGTGGACGTGGGGCCGCTGGTCACGGCTCGGCTGCCTCTGTCGCGGGCACCGGAAGCCATTGCCCTGGCGATGTCCAGGCCGCGCGTGCATCAGAAGGTCGTCCTCGAGCCGTCCCCGGAGTGATCGGCCAGGGAGGGGCGCGGGTCTCGGCCGGTGACACGCCTGGGGAGGCGCGGCTTCCTCGCGGGAACAGATTCGCCACCAGCATCACGCCGCCTGCGCGTCCCCGCGGGGGACTCAATGGATCGGCGGGCAGGTGAGGAGGGCAAAAAACGATGCGGGGTCCACTGGAAGGAGTCAAGGTTCTCGATCTGACGCGTGTCCTGGCGGGTCCGTTCTGCTGCATGCTGCTGGGGGACATGGGAGCGGAGGTGGTGAAGGTCGAGCGGGCTGAACGGGGAGACGACGTCCGGAGCCTGGAGCCGCAAGTTGGGGGGGAGAGCCTGTACTTCCTCGTCATGAATCGCAACAAGCTGGGCATCACACTCAACTTCCGCCACCCCCAGGGCCCATGGCTGCTCAAGGAGCTCGTCCGGCATGCGGACGTCCTGGTCGAGAATTTCCGGGCCGGCACGATGGAGAAGATGGGCTGCGGCTATGACACCCTCAAAGCGATCAACCCTCGCCTGATCATGGCCAGCATCTCCGGCTTCGGCCAGGACGGCCCGCACTCGCAGGACACCTGCTATGACGTCATCGCCCAGGCGATGAGCGGCATCATGGACATGACCGGCGATCCCGACGGGCCGCCCATGATGGCCGGGACCTATGTCATCGACTACAGCACGGCCCTGTACGCCGTGATCGGCATTCTCGGAGCCCTGCGTGCGCGGGAGCAGACCGGCGTCGGCCAGCGGGTGGATGTGGCCCTGCTGGACACGGCCGTCTCGTTTCTCATTACGGCGATCCCCGAGTATCTGCTCCTGGGGAGGAAGATGACCCGCCTCGGCAACCGCGACCGGTTTTGCGCCCCCGCCAGCCTGTTCCGGTCGAAGGACGGGGAGTGGGTGTACGTCGCGGCGGCCAATGATTCCCTGTTCCCACAATTGCTGAAGGTGATGGGTCAAGAGGAGGTATTGCAGGATCCCCGCTTCGCCACGAACGAGGCCCGCATGGCCCACGTGGAGGAAGCCGAGGACGTGCTGGCCAGGTGGGTGGGAAGCCGGACCGCGGAGGAGGTGGTCGGCTTGGTCCGGGGGGCCGGCCTTCCGTGTGCGAAGATCGCCTCGATCGCAGACGTGGTGGTGAACCCGCAGGTTCGGCATCGGGGGATGCTGGTGGAAGTGGAGCATCCCACCGCCGGACGGGTGCCGATGCATGGGCTGAATATTCATTTTTCGCAGACCCGCAAAGAGATTCGCCGCCCCGCCCCGTTGCTCGGCCAGCACAACCAGGAGGTCTACGGGCGGTGGCTGGGGCTGCCCCCCGAACGCGTGGCTCAGCTCAAGAGTGAGGGCCTCATCTAGCGGATCTGGGTGCGCGACCAGAGGCCTCCCCGGCCCAAGTGACGGGCGCGGACGGCGTGTGGAGGAGGTGATGCGGAGAAGTATCTTTCCAGGGCAAGGCGACCCGTTCGATCGGCAGGGGGGTGAGGGAAGTTCTGGGTCCGGGCAGTCAGCCCGGCGGGGATCGGGTTCGCCGCAATCTCACGCATCCTAATGCACCTCATCCAGGGTGGGAGGCGAACGGCAATGCAACGCAAGCTTACGGGGCTCCCCGAGGCGGCCAGACTGGTCTCTTCCGGAAGCAGCATCGCCATCGGCGGGAGCATCATCCGGCGATCGCCGGTGGCGTTCGTACGCGAGCTGATCCGTCAAGGGGTGAAGGGGCTTCACGTGCTGGGATTTCCGGCCGGGATCACCACGGACATGCTGGCCGGGGCCGGGGCGCTGAGGCGCGTCGAGGCCGTGTATGAAGGGCTCTTCCAGTTCGGCATGTCCCACAATTTCCGCCGGGGGGTCGAGGCCGGCGAGATCGAAGTGCGGGATTTCCCCGAGACCGCGATGATCGCCCGCTTCCGGGCCGCCTCCCAGGGAATCGGGTTCCTGCCCACGCGGGTGCTGCTCGGCACCGGGATGGCCGCGCACAATCCGGAGCAGATTCGCGAGATCACCTGTCCGTTCACGGGGGAGAAGTACCACGCGGTGGAGGCCGCAACCTCGGATTTCACGGTGATCCACGGGTACGTGGGCGACGAGTTTGGCAACGTCCAGTGGCCGGTCCAGCGGGATAGCGACGATATCGACTCCATCATCGCCAAGGCAGCCAAGCGGCTGATCGTCACCGTGGAGAAGATCGTTCCCCACGAGGAGATCCTGCGACAGCCAACGCTGACCTACATCCCCCACCGGTGGGTGGAGGCCATCGTCGAGGCGCCGTTCGGCGCCCATCCGGGAAGCTGTGATGGATACTACGACGAGGATGAGGAGCACATGCGGTATTACCAGGCCTGCTCCAAGGAGCCGGGCGGCTTCAAGGCGTATGCGGCCGAGTATATCTACGGCGTGAAGGACCACTGGGACTATCTCCAGAAGGCCGTGACGGTCCAGCGACTGTTCAATCTCTCGGTGAGATAGGAGGTGCCCTCGATGGAGTACGCGAAGGACTACACCCCGAACGAACTCTTGGTGGTCACGGCCGCCAGGGAATTGCGGGACGGAGAGCTCGGCTTCGTCGGCGTGGGCACCGCCGGCCGGGCCTTCACCCTGGCCGTGGGGATCCCGATCGCGGCGGCGCGGCTCGCCCAGATGACCCATGCCCCCAATTTCGAGATCTACTGGGGCAACCTGCTGAGCCCCGATCTCACGCGCATTCCCCCCAGACTCACGCAGCATCACGTCACGACATGGCCGTGTGCGGCGCAGCTCGCCAACACGGGGGATAAGTGCGACATGCTGGCGCGCCGTCAGTTCGACGTGTGTTTTGATTCGGCCCCGCAGATTGACCGGTTCGGAAACCTGAACATCACGGCCATCGGTGAGTACCGGCACCCGAAGGCTCGACTCATCGGCTGCCTGGCGCAGCCGGACCACTTCGCCTTCGTCAATCGGCCCATCGTGGTCACCGATCTGCGACCACGGACCTTCGTCGAGCGGGTGGATTTCATCACCAGTGTTGGCCACCTCGAGGGCAAGGATAGTCGAATCAAGGCTGGGCTTGCCCCCGGAGGGCCCTGGAGGGTGATCACGGACAAGGCCGTGTTTGACTTCCATTCCGAGACCAGGGAGATGCAGGTGCACTCCGTCCACCCCGGTGTGACGCTGGACGAGGTGCTGGCGTCGATGAGTTTCCGGCCTGCCATTCCCAAGGAAGTCCCGGCGACGGAGCCGCCGACGACCGACCACGTTCGACTGATCCGGCAGGCCATCGATCCGAACCACATCCTGCTGGTTGCCTGACCTCGGGCAATGCAGCGAGGGGTGCCGCGAGCTGTCAGGTGGAGGAGGGCCAGGGAGGGTCGGCGGCGTCCAGCGTGGCTCTGGTCCAGGGGGGTCGGGCCCGGGGAGGAAGGCGAGCCCGGCACACTCGGAAAGGAGGATCCCATGGCGCAGGTTACACGGCGACATTTCCTCCGGGGGATGGCGGCGGCGGGGAGCATCGGGGCGTTGGCCACGGCGGCCACCAAGGCGCCTGCGCAGCCGCGGGGGGTGACGCTGCGGGCCCTGGTCTACCCCTACCCGCCGACCAAGGCCATCCGGGACACCCTGCCGGAGTACGAGAAGCAGACCGGCGTCAAGGTGGAATGGGAAGACGTCCCCTACGCAGAACTCCTGTCCAAGCACATGGCCGAACTCATCGCCAAGAGCGGCCGCTACGACCTGTTCAACATCAACAACCGGTGGGTGGCCCCGCAGGCCGGCACGGGGCAGCTCCTGGCGCTGGACGATCTGCTGGCCAAGGCGGGGGCCGAGCTGGACTGGCAGGATTTCATGCCCAAGCAGAAGCAGATGTTCAGTTACAAGGGGAAGACGTACGCCATCCCCCTCTCCTGCAACACCACGCTGTGCGCCTACCGGCGAGACGTGTTCGAGCAGGAGGGGATCACGCTGCCCCCGCCGGGCGCCTCCTTCCCGTCCTCGGAATGGATGAGCATTGTCAAGCGCCTGACCAGGGATGGGCGCAAGGGCACCTCGTTCAACACGCAGCCGATGCAGGTCCCGTCGGAACACTGGTCCAGCGTGCTGCTGTCAGCGGGGGGCCGATGGTTCGACGAGAAGCTCACACCGACTTTCAACTCGAAGGAGGGCCTGCTCGCCGCGGAGTGGATGCGGGAGTTGATGCAGTACGCGCCCAAGGACATCCTGCGCTACACCAACGTGGAGACCAATGAGGCCATGATGAGCGGCGAGGTGCTGACGCAGACGATCCAGTGGGCCTCGCGCATCCCCATGGTGGAGGACAAGGCAAAGTCCAAGGTGGTGGGAAAGGTTCGCTGGACCACGCTGCCTTTCGCCGGCTGGGTCCCGACGCGCAAGGTGGGGCTGTCGGTGAACGATGGCTGGTCCTTCGCGATCCCCAAGGCCAGCACGCACCCGCGCGAGGCGTTCGACTTCGCCGTCTGGTGCGTGGGCAAGGACAAGCAGTTGAAGCTGATCAGCGAGCTGCAGGTGCCCCCGGCCCGTCGATCCGTCTTTGACCGGCCGGAGCTGCACGAGAAGTATGTGTGGCTGCCGACCATGAAGACGCAGCTCGACAACGCCTACGACTTTCCCGCCATCCCCGAGTGGCCGGAGATCCTGGAGAAGGTGGGGGCAGAGATCCACGCGGGCTGGGCCGGCCAGTACCCCTTGCCCAAGGCCCTGGACCGGGCCAACGAGCTGGTCGCCCAGTTGCTGAAGGAACGGAACTACCCCGTGGGCACCTGGAGAGGGCCCAAGCTGCCCTGGGAGTAGGCGCGCGCGCCGGGGGGCCCGGAGAAGCATTCTTGATGACAGGGGCAGGCAGCCATGAAAGGAGGAGGCCATGGCACAGGTGACGAGGCGGGACTTCATTCGAGGCGTGGTGGCAGCCGGGGGTGTGGGGGCCCTGTCCGCAACGGCTTCCAGGGCCCCGGCCCAGACCCGGGGGGTGACCCTGCGGGCGCTGGTCTACCCCTACCCGATCACCAAGGCAATCCGCGACATGCTGCCGGAGTACGAGAAGCAGACCGGCGTGAAGGTGGAGTGGGAGGAGGTGCCTTACGCGGAGGTCCTCTCCAAGCAATTGGCGGAGCTGATCGCCAAGACCGATCGCTATGACATCTTCAACCTCTCCAACAAGTTCGTGGGGGCGGAGGCGGGCACGGGGCAGCTCTTGCCGCTGGACGACTTCGTGGCGAAGGGGGGGGCGGCGCTCGACTGGCAAGACTTCATGCCCAAGCAGCGACAGATGTTCACCTACAAGGGGAAGGCCTACGGGATTCCCCTCTCCTCCAACATCATGATGTGCGCCTACCGGAAAGACCTCTTCGACCAGGAAGGGATCAAGGTGCCGGCCCTGGGCACATCCTTCACGTACACCGACTGGACGAACATCGTGAAGCGCCTGACGAAGAATGGGCAGAAGGGCACCTCCTTCAACACGCAGGCGATGCAGGTGCCATCGGAAAACTGGGGGAACGTGATGCTGTCGGCCGGCGGCCGGTGGTTCGACGAGAAGCTGAACCCGACGCTGAACTCGAAGGAGGGTGTGCTGGCTGCGGACTGGCTGCGTGAGCTCCTGGTGAAGTACGCACCGAAGGATGTCCTGCGTTACACCAACGTGGAGACCAATGAGGCGATGATGAGCGGCCAGGTGGTCACGCAGACGATGCAGTGGGCATCCCGCATCCCGATGATCGAGGACAAGGAGAAGTCAAAGGTCGTCGGGAAGGTCCGCTGGACGACGCTGCCGTTTGCCGGCTGGGTCTCCAGCCGCAAGATCGGGCTGGCGGCGAACGACGGCTGGTGCATCAGCATCCCGAAGGCCAGCAAGCATCAAAAGGAGGCCTTCGATTTTGCGGTGTGGTGCGTCACCAAGGAGAAGCAGACGAGGTTCATCAACGAATTTCAGGTGCCGCCGACACGCTCCTCGGTGTTCGACCGGCCGGATCTGCACAAGCGGTTTGTCTGGCTCCCGGTCATGAAGGTGCAACTGGAGAACTCCCACGACTTCCCGGTCATCCCTGAATGGTCGGAGATCCTCGAAAAGGTGGGGGCCGAGATCCACGCGGGCTGGGCCGGTCAGGTTACCATGGCCAAGGCGCTGGAGCGGTCGAACGAGCTGGTGGCGCAACTGTTGAAGGAACGGAACTATCCGGTAGGGACGTGGAAAGGGGCAAAACTTCCCTGGGAGTAGACGAGCCACCCGACTCGGATCCCGAGGCAAGGCTGGAGAGGAGAGGGAGGCTTGCCCTCTCCTCTCACCTTGGATCGGCTGGCCGGCCGGCACGTCACCTTCAGAGGGACGGCAGGGCATCAGAGGGGAAAGGGACGAGATGGAAAACGCTCCGAGGGGGAAGTCCCCGTTTTCCGCGGTGGTTCAGATCGGGGTGATCGTCAGGGATATGGATGCGGCGGTGGCCTACTACGAATCCCTCGGCATCGGTCCGTTCGCGGCCCCGGCGGGTACGGCACCCATCCTGGACAGGCAGGTCCATGGAAAGCCCGCCCCGGATGTGAAGAATCGAATCAGCACGGCCCAGATGGGTGCCGTCGAACTCGAGCTGGTGCAGCCGGTCTCCGGCAATTCCGTTCAGCGGGAATTCCTGGATAGACATGGGGAGGGTGTGAACCACCTCGCCTTTCTGGTGGAAGACCTCGACCGAGAGGTTGCGAGACTCGGAGAAAAGGGGCTTCGCGTCATTTCCAGCGGAAGGTTGGCCAATGGCCTGGTGTACGCGTACCTCGATACCGACAGGATCGGGGGCATCGTGTTTGAGTTGATCCAGCCGCCCAGACAATCGCCGGGACAGGCGCAGGCGTAGGGACCCGGCGCCGCCGTCAACGCCAGACTGGAGATGAGGTCTGTCTGATGAAGGATCGGGGAACCGCCCTGGCCATGGTCGGCCCGACCGTAGTGATCGTGGCATTGGTGTTCGTGTATCCGTTGCTGGTATCGCTGTGGACGAGCTTCCAGTACAAGGTCCTGTCCCAGCCCGACCTCGACCGGTTCTACGGTCTGGGGAATTACCAGTGGCTGTGGAGAGAGCCCCGGTTCTGGGATGCCTTCACCCGCAGTGTCGTGTTTCTCGTGTTCACGGTCATCTTTTCCATCGCGGTTGGAATGCTGGTGTCCTTGCTCCTGGATCATTATTGCCGGCACTGGTCGTGGCTGAAGGCGCTGTATCTGGTGCCCATGGTCGTGACGCCCGTCGTCGTGGGGATCCAGTGGCGGTTCTTGCTAAACGCGCAGTTCGGGGTGCTGACCTGGCTCCTGGAGGCGGTCGGGCTGCCCATCGGGGGGGCCTGGCTCACCAGCCCGATCGGGGCCATGTTCTGGGTGATCGTCGTGGATATCTGGTATTACACCCCGATGGTGATCCTCCTCTTCGGGGCTGGCCTGGAGTCCATCCCGCCCGAGATTCGCGACGCATCCAGGGTGGATGGGGCGACCGCCTGGCAGCGCACTCGATACATCTTTGTCCCGATGCTCAGGTCGGTCCTGGGGGTGACGCTCTTGATCCGGACCATCGGGGGATTGCGCGCCTTCGATACGATCCTGGTGATCACGGAGGGAGGGCCTGGTCGTTCCACGGAGGTCGTGAATCTCCTGGCGTACCGGTACGGCCTGCAGTACTTCGACATGGGAAAGGCGTCAGCCATGGGCTGGGTGATGCTGGTCTTGGCCCTCGTGTTGACCGTGCTGTACATCCGATTGCTGCGCGTGAGGGTGAGCGTGTCATGAGGAAGCTCGGGCCGTCGACGATCCTGGCCTTCGCCTTCCTGGGGGCCTACCTGCTCATTTCCCTGTTCCCCATCTACTGGATCATCATCTCCTCGATCAAGACCCGGGTGGATACGCTGGCCATGCCGCCGGTGTGGCTGTTTGGCCCAACGCTGAGTGCCTACAAGCAGGTGTTCGTGTTCGAGAATTATGGGCGCTACTTCTTCAACACGACGGTGATCGCCGCCTCCACCACGGCGATCTCCCTCGCGGTGGGCTCCATGGCCGCCTACGTGATGGATCGGTATCGGTTTCGCTTCAGCGACCTGATCGCCTATTCCTTGCTGGCCACCCGCATGATATTCCCCATCGTCTACGCGATCCCGCTCTTTCTCCTGTTCCGCGACCTCAATCTTCTGGACACGCATCTCGGGCTGATCATCGCCTATACGACGTTCAGCCTTCCCTACGCGGTCTGGATCATGTCCGGATTCTTCGCGGCCGTCCCCAGGGAAGTTGACGAGGCGGCGATGGTGGATGGCTGCTCCCGTTTCGGAGCCTTCTGCCGGGTGATCCTGCCTCTCACCGCGCCGGGTCTGGCTGCGGCGACGATCTTCATCCTCCTCCTGGCATGGAACGAGTTCCTGTTTGCCCTCGTCCTGGCCGGGGGCGGCAAGGCCAAGACGCTGCCGGTGGCCGCCGCCCAGTTGATCGGCCAGAGGGAGATCGAATGGAACGCGCTCTGCGCCGTGTCCACGGCCACCATCCTGCCGCTGCTGCTCTTCTTTGCCCTGGTGCAGAAGTATCTCCTGCGGGGCATGATCGCGGGGGCGGTGAAATAGCCTTGCCGACCCCGGACCGACCCACGGGACGATGGGATGAGTCGGATGCCGGGGCGGGAGAGTCTGGAGTGGAGGGACCATGTCGAGGCTGGCACTGCTGGGCGGACCGAGCATCCTGCAACCTTCCGGCGCATCCTCCATGGATCCGTGGGCGTACCCGGACCTCGAAGAGGCTTTTGTGAGGTACACGGGCGCACGCTATGCCCTGGCTGTGGGGAGCGGCACGGCGGCGCTCATCTCCGCTCTGGTGGCAGTCGGCGTCGGGCCCGGTGATGAGGTGCTGACTGTGGCCCACACGTGGATCGCCTCCGTGGCGGCGATTCTCCGCTGCAACGCCATCCCCATTTTTGTGGATGTCGATCGCCGGACCTTCACCATGGATGTCGAGGACGCGGCGCGCAAGATCACGCCCCAGACCAGGGCCGTCTTGCCCGTGGACCTGTATGGCCTGCCGGCGGATATCCCGGCCCTCATGGTCCTCGCGCGCAACCACGATCTCTTGGTCGTGGAAGACGCCTGCCAGTCCGGCGGGGCGGAGATCCACGGGAAGAAGGCGGGGAGCATCGCCCATCTCACGGCCTTCAGCTTCTCCGGCAAGCCGCTGAGCGGCGAGGGCGGGGGGATGGTCACCACGGATGATCGGCTGCTGTACGAGCGGGCCATGCTGGCGGGCCAGCATCGGTCTCTCCTCACGCAGCGGATCACCCTCCCGGAGCTGCGACGGTACGTGGACTTTGGCGGTCGGGGGGATAATCTGCGCCCCCACGCCGTCCTGGCGAAGGCAGTGCTCCATGACCTGTACAGTGCCGACCTGCGGATCGAGGCGCGCATCAGGAACTGCGACTTCCTGGGCGAGAGGTTGGCGCGGACCGGCGTCATCACGCCGCCCCATGTTCCCTCCGGATACAAGCACGTGTATCACATGTACACGTGCCTGCTGGACGTCGAGGAGGTGGGGGTGCGGCGGGACCTGTTCCTCGAAGCGCTCCGGGCGGAGGGCGTTCCCTCCACCGGGTACATGTCCCACGCGAACTTCTACTTCAGCGGAGCCGGCCGGCCCGTTGCCGCCGAGCCCATACACCTTCGGACCATTTTCCAGGAGAAGGATTTCTACGGCCGGGGCTGCCCCTTCCTGTGCCCCCACGCCAAGCGCACGCCGGACTACAGCCCGGGTACCCTCCCGGTGACGGAGTGGCTGGCGCAGCGGGAGTTCAGCCTGCTCCAGCCGACCCTCTCCCATCCGAACGGCCCGAGGGAGATGCAGCAGATCGTGGACGCGATCCAGAAGGTGCTGGACAACGCCGAGGAGCTCAGGACGGCGGAGCTGGCGGGGGGCGTCGGAGGATCGGGACCGGCCTAGCGGACGTCCAAGGCGGCTCGCCGCCACACACGGGAGGGGAGAAGCGAGAGGAGGCACCCTCATGACGATCACGCGCGCCCGCACGCTGAAAGAGTACACCTTCGACCGCATCGAGGTCGGCGAGGAGTTTGGCCCCGTGGAGGGAATCCTCTCCGAGCTGAAGCTCAAGCTGCACGCCTTCGCCGTCGATGACTACGGCCCCTGGTACTTCCAGCAGTCGCCATTTGGCCCCCGGATTGGCCACCCGACGCTCTTGGCCAACGATATCTTGATGCTCTTCACGCTTGGCTACGATATGACCCCGCCCTGTGAGGCTGGCCTACACGCGCGCAATGAGCTGGAGTTTCTCCGGCCTATCTTCGTCGGTCAACGGGTCAGCATCAGGGGCAAGCACGTTGAGAAGTACCAGAAGCGCGCGCAGAACTACCGGGTGCTGGAGGGAGTGGTTCTCGACGAGATGGGGCAGCCGCTGCTGCGCATGCGGGCGACCGAGACCGTGGGCCTGTCTCCCAGCACGCCGGTAGGCCGCGGTATGGGCACGCCCCCGCCGGATGCGATCACGGGTGAGGTGCCGCCGGGGGCGCCCACGGTGTGCCAGGCGAGCAGGTGGGTGCCCACCGGCGCCGCACTGCCGTCGCTCGGCAAACGCACGTCGTTCGAGCAGAGCGTGGCCTACTCGGGATTTCCCTTCGGCTGGGTGGAGGGCGGCGCCCGGGCGATGTGGTACAACCAGCACACCGACCCCGAGGACGCCCGCAGGCACGGTCATCCGGATGCGGTGTTCCAGGGGCTCTGTTCGGCGGCCTACATCTCGGAGATGTGCACGAACTTCTTCGGACCCTCCTGGCTGACGACAGGGCGGCTGGCGACCGCCTTCATCCGTCCGGTCATCGTCCAGGATACCATCACCGCCTCCGGGCTGATCAAGCGGTTCGAGGAAGAGGGGGGGCGACCGCGCCTTTGGCTGGACGTCTGGTGCAAGAATCAACGGGGGGAGTTGACGACGGTGGGCCGGGCGAGCGCCTTGGTGCAATGAGGGCAGTGGCGTTCAGGCTCGGACGAGAGATCGCGTCCCGTGCCCGCAGGGAGCCCGCCGGCGCAGGTGCGGCGCGCGGAGGGCGCCCACGCAGTCGAGGAGAACAGCCATGAGCTTCAAGTCGGCATTCGACTTCTCGGGCCGGAACGTCCTCGTGGTCGGCGCCAGCCGCGGCGGGATCGGATCGGCGATCGCGGCCGGTTTTGCGGACTGCGGCGCCACGGTGTCCATCACCGGCGCCGAGACCGAGCCGGTTGCCGCGGATCAGGGGCGGTATCCCTATGCCCAGCTCGACGTCGCCGACCCGGACGCCGTGCAGCGCCTGGCCCGGGGGATCCCCAGACTCGAGGTGCTGGTGAACTGCGCCGGCATCGCACGCCGGGACGAGGAGTACAACCCTGACGTCTTCGTACGCGTCCTGGACGTGAACCTGCGAGGCGTTCTGCACCTGGCCAATGCCTTCAAGCCGCACCTCGTCGCCAGCCGGGGAGCGATGATCACCATCGCGTCCATGTACTCCACCTATGGCAGTCCGCGTGTGCCGGCCTATGGAGCCAGCAAGGCGGGGGTGGCCCAGCTGACGCGGTCGCTGGCCCTGGCCTGGGCCGAGCACGGTGTGCGGGTCAACGCCATCGCGCCGGGCTTCATCGTCACCGAGCAGACGGCGCGGGCTCGCGCCGACGCCGCCCATTACCAGCGGGTCCTCGATCGCACCCCGGTTGGCCGCTGGGGTCAGCCGACGGACATCGCTGGGCCGGCTCTGTTCCTCGCCTCACCGGCGGCCGCGTTCATCACCGGCGCGGTGATTCCCGTGGATGGGGGCTACACGGCGGTCTAGCCTGACAGATGGGCCAACGGCCCCGTGGATCTCCGCCTCACACCGCCCCCGCGGCGCCCAGCCTCTGGATCTGCTCGGCGTTCAGGTCGAGCCACTCCGAGAGGACCTCGGCCGTGTGCTCGCCCAGGCGGGGCGGACGGCCGCGCCGGGGGCTCCCCTCGCCGGAGAGGCGGAGCGGCGGCGCCAGCAGGGGCACCTGGCCCAGGCCGGGGTACTCCACGTTCACGACGGTCTGGTTCGCCAGGAACTGGGGGTCTCTCACGAGGGAGGGGATGTCCAGGACCGGGCCGGAAGGAATGGAGTGGCGCTCCAGGATGGTCACGACCTCGTCCACCGTTCGCGGCGCCATCCAGGCCTCGATCTCGCGATCGAGGTCCTTGGCGTGGCTGTGACGGCTCAGGACGTCGGGGAAGCGGGGGTCGCGAACCAGGTCCTCCCGTCCCATGGCGCGCGCCAGCGCTTCCCACATGTCCTGCGTCAGGCACTCGATGGTGACGTAGCCGTCCTTGGCCCGGTAGACGTTGCCGGGCGCGATCAGCGGGTTCAGATTCCCCTGGCGCCGGGGCGCTTCGCCGAGCAAGAGATAACGGCTCACGGTGGTGTTGAGGATGGAGATGAGGGAGTGGAGGAGGTTGGTCCGTACCCACTGCCCCTTTCCCGTCTGCGCCCGCAACTGGAGCGCCAGGAGCGCGGCGATGGCCCCGTACAGGCCGGTGACGAAATCGGCCACGTAGGTTCCGGTGAGCGTCGGCGGCCCCTCCGAGGTGCCGGTGAGGCTTGCCAGCCCGCTCATCCCCTGGATGATCTCGTCGAAGGCCGGGCGCGCGACGTAGGGGCCCTCTGTCCCGAACCCGGAGATGGAGACCATGATCAGCCGGGGGTTCTGGGCTGCCATGGCGTCATAGCCGAGGCCCATCTTCTCCATGATGCCCGCCCGGAAGTTCTCGACGACGAGGTCCGCCCGCGCCATGAGCCTCTTCAGCAGGGCGAGGCCTTCGGGCGAGCGGAAGTTGATGGTGATGCCCCGCTTGCTCCCGTTGTACGCGAAGAAATAGAGGCTCTCGCTCTGGGCGAAGGGCGGGATGGCCCGGGCCGGCTCCCCGTCCGGCTTTTCCACCTTCACCACGTCGGCTCCGTGGTCGCCCAGGATCTGGCAGCAAAAGGGGCCGGCCACAAATCGGGAAAGGTCGAGGATTCGAACGCCGGACAGCGCTCGCATGGACATGTGCGTGTGGGCTCCCATTGGCACTTCGATTCCGTTGCCGTTCCACCGTCGCGAGCGGTCGCGAACGGGGGTCATTGGTAACATGAGACCCAACCCCCGCGCAACCGGAAATGGGTTCAGGTGGAAGGGAGCTGACCATGAAGTGCCGCCTCACACCGGGACCACGAAAATGGATGGTGCGAGCTCGGCCACCCGCCGCAGGTCGTCACCCCGTCGGACGCCGGGGTCCAGATTCCTCGAGGCTCTGGATTCCGAACGGGTCTCGCGGCTTGACCGGGCCGCAGGCTGTTGATATGTTCGCATCACCCTTGATCTTCCCTTCTCCCCTTGGGGGAGAAGGAAGGGATGAGGGGTGGACCGGCGTCGAGACGATGATTCCGTCACCGTAAATTCCGCCTGGCGCACGCGGTGGCGTTCGGAGGGAAAGCGTGGGCTCGATGAGATTCTCCGAGGTCAGCAGTCGGCCGCCGGCTCGGGCGCAGCGCCTGAAGGCGAGCCTGGTGGAAATCGAGCGGGAGATGTGCGTCGAGCGGGCGGTGCTCGTGACAGACGCCTATCGGGGGAGCGAGGCCGACCCCGTCGTCTTGCGCCGGGCCAAGGCCCTCGCCAGGGTCCTGCGGGAGATGACCCTCCTCATCGCCGAGGACGAGCTGATCGTGGGCCATTTCTCGGAGAAGCGACGGAGCCCCTCGGTCTTCCCCGAATACGCCCTGCACTGGGTCGAGGACGAGCTGGATCGGTTCGAGACCCGGCGCCACAACCGGCTGCGCGTGCCGGCCGAGGCGAAGCGCGTCCTCCGGGAGATCTACCCCTACTGGCGCGGGCGCACGGTGTGCGACCGCGTCCGTGCCGTGCGCACCCCGGCGCTGCGGCAGGCAGTGGATCACGGCCTGTACGCCAACCCCCACGAATGGACCGGGCTGGCCCACGTGGCGCTGGATTTCCCCCGGGTGCTCCGCGAAGGCATCGAGGGTCTCCGGGACGAGGTGGCGGCACGGCTCTCTTCGCTGGACGCGGCCGACCCGTTCGCCCTGCACCAGCGCGCATTCCTCGAAGCACTGCTGCTCCTGTGCGAAGCCACGGTTGAATTTGCCGGACGCTACGCGGCGCTGGCGCGAAGGATGGCAGGCGAGATCTCTGAGCCCGGGCGACGGAACGAGCTGTTGCAGATCGCGGCGGTGTGCGACCGCGTCCCGGCCAAGCCCGCCCGCACGTTCCGGGAAGCCCTGCAGTCCTTCTGGTTCATCCAGCTCATCCCCCAGATCGAGGGCAACGGGTTTTCGATCACCCCGGGCCGCTTCGACCAGTACATGAACCCGTTCTATCGCGCGGACGTCGAGGCCGACCGGCTGACACCGGAGGGGGCCCAGGAGCTGCTCGAGTGTCTCTGGATCAAGTTCAGCGAGCTGGCCCGCGTCGACGATGGCGGGATGGCGGAGATCAGCGCGGGATACGCGTCCGGCCAGAACCTGTGCATCGGGGGCAAGACAGCCGGCGGCGAGGACGCCACGAACGATCTCTCGTTCATGTGCCTGGCCGCCAACGAGCACCTCCAGCTCCCCCAGCCCAACTTCACGCTCCGGCTGCACAGGGGGACCCCCCAGGATCTGCTGAACGCCGCCGTCCGCGTGATCGCCCGCGGCAACGGGATGCCCCAGCTCTTGAACGATGAGCTGATCATCCCCGCGCTCCTCAACAAAGGGATCCCCCTGTACGAGGCGCGGGAGTACATCCCAGTGGGCTGCGACGAGATCACTGTCCTGGGGATGTGGGGGCGGTGCAACGGGGGATACATCAACCTGGCCAAGGCGCTGGAGCTGGCCCTGAACAACGGGCGCTGCCGCCTCACCGGCGATCCGGTGGGACCCGCCACGGGCGAGGCCGCAGTTCACTCGGCGTTCCCGGACCTCCTGGAGGCGGTGTACCGGCAGGTGGATTTCGCGGTGGGGTGCCTGATCGCCGAGGCCAACGCCACCGATCTCGTCCACGCCGAGCTGGCGCCGCTTCCCTTCGAATCCCTCCTGGTGCCGGGATGCATCGAGCAGGCGCGCGATGTGACCCTGGGCGGGGCGCGATACAACTTCACCGGACCGGTGGGGGTGGGCACCGCGACCGTCGGCGACTCGCTGGCCGCCCTCAAGAAGTTCGTGTTCGAGGAGAAGCGCCTTTCCCTCGCCGAGCTGAACCGGATGCTGGATGCGGACTTCGTGGGCCACGAGGCCTGGCGGGAGCGATTGATCTCCCGGGCCCCGAAGTTCGGCAACGACGACGACTTCGTGGATGCGCTGGTCGTTTCGCTGACGAACCGCTTCTTCGATCGGGTGGAGAAAGGGCGGAATCCCCGGGGCGGGGGCATGCTGCCGGCCCTGTACTCGGTCACCGCGCACGTGGGTGCCGGGAAAAGGGTCGGCGCAACCCCGGATGGCCGCCAGGCCGGGGCCCCACTCTCGGACGGCCTGTCGCCCACCTACGGGCGCGACCTGAAGGGGCCGACGGCCGCCTTGCGCTCCGTGGCCAAGGTGGATCTCACGCGGGCGCCCAACGGGGTCATCGTGAACCAGCGTCTGGCTCCCGGTCTCCTGGGCACCGAGGTGGGCCGGAAGAAGATGGCCCAGTTGCTGCGGAGCTTTGTCGAGGCGGGAGGCTTCCACTGGCAGTTCAACGTGGTCCCCACCGAGACCCTGCTGGAGGCCCAGGCCCATCCCGAGCAACATCGCGACTTGGTCGTGAGGGTGGCAGGCTACAGCGCCTTCTTCGTGGACCTGTCGCGCGCGGCGCAAGACGCCATCATCCAGCGCAGCGCCCCCGAGTTCTAGTCTTCTCCCGACAAGACCGTCTCACCGCCAAGGCGCCACCGGGGGCCGCCAAGATCGGTAGAGGTGATGTCGGGATGAAGCCCCCAACGCATCTTAGGGAAAATGTCGGTGACCGACCCCTACGGCCTGATCTTCGATATCCAGCGGTTCTCCATCCACGACGGCAGCGGCATCCGGACGCTGGTCTTCCTCAAGGGGTGCCCCCTGCGGTGCGTCTGGTGCTGCAACCCGGAGTCGCAGGCCACGACCCCTGAACTGGCGCTCTTCCTATCCCGCTGCATCGGCTGCGGCGCCTGTGAGGAGGCGTGTCCCAATCGGGCCGTGAGTCGCGACGGGGCCGCGGGTCTGGTGACGGAGCGATCCCTGTGCGAGATCTGCGGGCGGTGCGTGGAGGTCTGTCCGGCCGAGGCGCGCGTCCTGCGTGGGCGGCGTGCGTCGGTCAAGGAGGTGCTCTGCGAGGTGGAACGGGATGACCTGTTCTATCGGACATCCGGCGGCGGGGTCACCGTCTCGGGAGGGGAGCCGCTGCTCCAGGCCGACTTCGTGGCCGAACTGCTCAAGGTCTGCCGGCAACGGGGAATCGACACCGCCATCGAAACCTGCGGGCATGCGCCGTGGGAGGACTTTGCCCGCGTGCTGGCTCACACGGATACCGTGCTCTTCGACGTGAAGCACGCGGACCCGCTCGCCCACCGGCGCTTCACGGGTGTCGGAAACGAGCTGATCCTGGCCAATCTCCGGCGGGCGGTGAAAAGCGGGGTCCGGGTGGTGCTTCGCCTTCCCCTGGTGCCGGGCGTCAACGCCGATGCCGGCACGGTGCGTTCAATTGCCAGCCTGGCAAGGGAGCTGGGCATCGCCGAGCTGCACCTCCTCGCCTACCATCGGCTGGGCGAGTCCAAGTATCAGGCACTGGGCCTCAGCTATCCGCTCCAAGACCTGACGCCCCCCACGCCCGAGCAGATCGAGGCCCTGAGGCGGGTCGCGGAGGAAGGCGGCGGCCTCTCCGTGAGCATCGGAGGCTGACCGCGAGGACGGGCCCACTGTCTCCTCCGGAAAAGTCCATTGAGTCCGTAGAGTCCATGGAGTCTCTGGAGTCCACCTGCCTTCTGCCCGCTGCCAGTTGGCCAGGTCTTGCTGCAACGCATCTGCGGGGTGGAAAGGACTGACGGGTAGGCCACACAGGCGTATGGTACCCGTGTGAAGGAGGGATTCGGTGAGGAGGCTGCTCACCCGCGAAAGGGTAGGCCCCCCACCAATCGGAAGGAGGGCGCGTCGCGGAGAGGGAGGCAGGAGGAGAATGCGCTTGACGTCGCGGTTGGGTTCCACCTACGATGCATCCACCGAAGGAGGGTGACGCCATGATGACCGTGAGTTCCCCTTCGGTCCCGCAGCAGCCCAAGCTCCTGGACAGAGTTCGGGGAGCCATCCAATCCCGCCACTTCAGCCGGATCACGGAAGACGCTTACGTCTCCTGGGTCAAGCGGTTCATCTTCTTCCACGGAAAGCGCCATCCTGTCGAGATGGGGGAAGCGGAGGTCACGCGGTTCCTGTCCAGCACTAGCGGCACCACGTACACGAATCGGTCCTCCAGCGGGCCGTGAAGGAGGCCGTCCACCGAGCGGGTCTGGTCAAGCCGGCCTCCTGTCACACGTTCCGACACTCGTTCGCCACACATCTCTTGGAGGATGGGTACGATATCCGAACCGTCCAGGAGCTCCTGGGTCACAACGACGTGAGCACGACCATGATCTACACCCTCGAATTGAACCGGGGGCCGGCGGCCGTCCGCAGTCCCGCGGACCGGCTGCTGGAGTCCGCTCAGGCTGAAAGCTCGGGGGCGTCACTGGCGCGCGCCCGTTTATCAGATTCGAGGCTGAAGACGCCGGGCGTGAGCCCGGGGTTGAAAGCCTCCCCAGCCGAAGGCTGGGCCGGCGAAGCCGGGCTGCTTTTCTGATATGCTGTGGGCATGGAGATTCGGCTGAGTGCCCATGGCGCGTACCATCACCAGTACCATCTCGTCTGGATTCCGAAGTACCGGAAACGGGTCCTCAAGGGGGACCTGAAGGCCTTTCTGGCGAAGCGGCTGGGCGAGATCCAAGAGTTCCACCCCGAGGTCGAGGTGGAGCAGTGCAGCATCCAAGTGGACCACGTGCACCTGGTGGCGGTGATTCCGCCCAAGTACGCGGTCTCCGCGATTGTCGCGAAGATCAAGGCGAACACCAGCCGGGAGATCCGCCAGCGGTTCCCCTGGATCAAGAAGGTGTACTGGCGCAAT
>DATIFO010000232.1:0-7177 GCA_035455275.1 Methylomirabilis sp. (SeqCode)
GCCATGGCGCGGATGAGCGCGGGGTTCAGACGGTGGCCGGTGATGGGAAAGTTCTCGGCGCCCCGCAGGGTCTGGACGCCGTAGTAGGCGTCCGCGGGCACCTCGCGCGTGCCGAGGAAATCCTTCTCGATGCGGAACTCGCTGCTCATAGAATCCTCCTTCCTTGGTTCACCCGGAAATCGTCCGTCTGGGCCAAATCGAGCGGTTCGCCAGCCGGGCCTTCAGAACACGAGCCGGGCGAGCACGAGGCCGATCACGACCGCACAGCTCGTCGCGGCCAGGCCGGGGAGCATGAAGGAATGGTTCAGCACGAACCGCCCGATGCGGGTCGTGCCGGTCCGGTCGAAATTGATCGCGGCAATGATGGTCCCGTACGTGGGGAGGAAGAAGTAGCCATTCACGCATGGCCACATGGCCATGAGGTTCGGGGCCGCAATGCCCAAGCTGATCCCCAGCGGCATGAGGGCCCGGGTGGTTGCCGCCTGGCTGAAGAGCAGGACCGACGCAAAGAACAGTCCCAGGGCAAACGTGATGGGATAGGCGCTGGTGATATCCCCGATGGCCCCGATGATGACCTTCTCGTTGCCCTTGATGAATGTGTCGCCCAGCCAGGCCAGCCCGAAGATGCCCACGACGGCGGTGAGTCCCGCCTGTGCCACGCTGCTCCTGGGCACGCTGGCGGCCGGGGCCTTGGTCACGAACAGCATCAGGCCCGCCAGGGAGAGCATGATGATCTGGATGGTGGTCGCCATGTCCAGGGGGACCATCTTGCCGGCCTTGGGAACCAGCGGCCGGAGGCCCGGAAAGAGGCCCGCAGCTACGACGAAGACCACCCCGAGCAGAAAGAGCAGGGCGCTCGTCCGGGCGCTCCGCGGCAGGGCAGCCCCGGCGGCCTTCTGTTCCTGTCCCGAGGGCGCATGGATCTCGCCGGCCTGCAATCGTCGGTTGTACTCCGGGTCATCTGCCAGTTCTTTCCCCACCCGGGTCTGGATGAGTGCAGCCACGATCACGCCCAGGAGCGTCGCGGGCACGGAGATCAGCATGATCTGCGTCAGGCCGTATCCGGCCGGGTCGAACAGGGCGATCATGGCCGCCATGGCGGCCGACACGGGCGAGGCGGTGATGGCCTGCTGCGAGGCGATGGTGGAGACGGCGATGGGCCGCTCGGGTCGGATGCCGTTCTCGCGGGCGACATCGTGAATGATGGGGAGCAGGGGATAAAAGACGTGGCCCGTGCCGGCCCCCAGGGTGAAGGCGTAGGCAACGACGGGGGCCACCACGGTGATCTGCCGGGGGTTCCGCCGGATGATGCGCTCGGCCACGCTGACCAGATGGTCGATGCCGCCCGCCGCCTCCATCACCGAGGCGGCCATGATCACGGCCAGGATGATGAGCATGACATCGATGGGGGGACTCGTGGGCGGCAGGCCGAAGCCGAAGG
Organism: Methylomirabilis sp. (SeqCode); assembly: GCA_035455275.1. Taxonomy (GTDB): domain Bacteria; phylum Methylomirabilota; class Methylomirabilia; order Methylomirabilales; family 2-02-FULL-66-22; genus 2-02-FULL-66-22. The sequence goes on from DATIFO010000232.1 coordinate 1,442, forward strand.
TGAGGACCAGCACGCCGACGCCTCCCCAGAACCCGAGGCCGACGCCGCCGGCCCGGCTGCCCAGGACGATCGCCGCCAGGACCACGGCAAACTGCAGGAGCATTGTCAGTGTCATCGTGCCGCCTCCTCTCATCCGCACCCTCGCACAGCGTGCGGGCTCGGCAGTCACGCTCCAGGCCGGCGGAAGGTGTGGGCCGTAGACAAGCAGACGTCGCGGGCCATGAAGCGCGGCCGGGGATCCTCTCCGCTGGCCGCGTCGAGCTGGTACACATAGAAGAGGTCGAAGCGCTGCTCACCGCGCTTCCGCAGCTCCAGGCTGAACGGGGAGATCTGGTTCGGCTGAAGGACGATGTCCGGAAGAGCGTTCTTGACCGACGAGTCGCCCCCGCCTCCGGGCCCCACGCCCACCAGTTCCAGCTCCACGAACGTCACCCGCCCGCCCTTGATGTTCTGCACGACACCCTCCAGCCGGACGGTGTCAGTCTGCTGTGTGCAGTTCCAATACACGTTCACGTGAGGAGTGCTGACCCGCTTCGCATAGATGGCTGGCGGATAGATCCCTGTGGCCGAGGGGGCAGAGGTACAACCGGCCAGCAGGACGATGAAAAGACCGACCCACAGCATGGCACGGGTCGTCACCCCAACGAGCCTTATCATTGCCTACCTCCTACACCCCAAGAACCCAGCCAGCTCCCAAGACGCACCGAGGCTCCCTGCCCCTCGCTGCCTGCATGACCGACGCGGGCATCGTCACCGCCGCCCCGTCACGGCTTGACCAGCAGCCCTCCCAGCTCGCCGAAGTACTTCTGCCAGAGCCGGTCGTATGTCCCGTCGCGCTTCATGCGAGTGAGCTGCTCGTTCACCCAGCGGACGAGCCCCAGCTCCCCTTTGCGAGCGGCGATCGCGTAGGGCCGGGGCAGGAAGGGCTTGCCCGCCGCCCGCAGGTCCGGGTTCTCCCTGGCCAGGGTGAGCACCAGGACATCGTCCTGGCAGAGGCCGTCCAGGCGCTTCTGCTTCAGGGCCTGGACGGCCTCCGGGACGTGACGAAACGGGACTCGCTGGGCCCCCGGCGCCACCGTGGCGAGGTCCTTCTCCTGGATCGCCCCCTCGATGATCCCCACGGACTTTTGCGCCAGATCCTGCAGGCCCTGGATGGGGCTGTCCTTGGGGACCAGGAGGAGCGAGCCCGACAGGAAGTACGGCTCGGAGAACTCCAGCACCTGGCGCCGCTCCTCGGTGACCGTCATGGTCGCGATGATCATGTCGATCCACTCGCTGTAGAGGAACGGGATGCGGCTGCCCGAGGTGACCGCCACCAGTTCCAGTCTGCCTTCCTCGTTGAAGAGCGCCCGGGCCAGGACCCGGGCGATCTCGACATCGAGCCCCTGGATCGTCCCTGCCCGGTCCAGGTAGCCGAAGGGTGGAAAGTCGGTCTTCACCCCGACCAGCAGGCTGCCCCGCCGCCTGGCGTCTTCCAGCCCGTCGGCAACCGCCTGGCTGACGGCGGTCAGGCTCAGGAGCACCGCCAGAAGGAGGAGAACCGCTTTGGCGGGCACGGCTTGCCTGCTATCCATCGAGCTTCCTCCTCTCTGCGGGCACGCATGGGTAGCATCCGTTGATGCGGCGGTCCCGCGCGGTCCCGTGCTCTGATCGCCTCCGGATGAGGTCAAGGGCCCCCTGGTCACGATCGCCCCATGAATCATTTCAAATACCCGGGCAAGCTGTCCATTGGACCTTGGTCCAATGGGGGCCTTGAGGCGGCGGAATGCTTCTGATCCCACAATCCAGGATCAAGATCCGAAAGCCAGGGAACGCCGCTGGCCTCGGAATGCCGGAACTCGAGGAATCGCACTCTTTCGCGGCAGGCTTCCGCGGGCTTTTCCGTACCGGTTTCCGGTGGTTACCTGCGGTGTGCTGGCAGCGGTGCACCGGTGCAGGCGGCGCACACCTTCGCCCTCGGGTGGCGGTGGAACTTGAAAGCGGTAACCTTGGATCAAGACGAACGCCCGCACGTCCTCCGATCATTCCTGCACCTCCGTCCAGGTCTTGTCCGGATTGAATTCCAGCATGTCGCGGGCGATGGCTTCGGTTCGCGGACCCAGGTCCTTTTGATACACGGTCCCGTGGTGACTGACCAGGAACGTCATCACCCCGGTTTCCCCGTAGGCCGCCGGAAACGCCACGAGGGCAAACCCGCCGATCATGTTGCCGTTGATGATATAGTTGTACCGGCCACCCGGCGTACTGCCCCCCTGCCGGGTCAGTATCCGGAAGTAGTATCCGTAATACGGGTCACCGGGTTTTCGGCCCCCTTTCAGGTACTCGGCCACCAAGGGGCCGAAGGGGCTCTCCTCCCCGCTGGCTGTTGCGGGATCCCAGTACAAGCCGTCCTGCTTCCCCTTGGAGCTCACCAGGCGCTGAGCGAACTTCCGGACGGTGCCGCCATCGCGGATCTCGCTTGCATACTCATGCTGGGCGGCAAGATACTCCCGGCACACCCAGATGGCATTCAATTCGTCCCGCCCGATCCGTCGATCCAGGATTTCCTCGAGGCCAGCCGCCGCGTGGAACCGCCAGTCGGCTCCACTCCGGACCAGGGGAATCGGGAACGGCCACTGATTGTTGCCGACCACCAGAATCACCAGATCCGCGGTATCCTTACGGAGCGTGACACCCTCCTCCATCCTCTTATACAAGTCCTCTCGCCCTTCGCGCGCGATGGCCTTGTCTTTCGAGAGCAACTTGCCTGCGTATTGCTGGCCGAACAGGGCGATGAGCCCATTCTCCTCGGTGTCCTTGAGTGCGGTTCGCAGGGCCTCCACGGCCGCTTCCGGCGTCCCGAAGCGCATCTGGGACTCCCCGGTCGCGGCCCAGGCCGACCGTGCGTGGGCCGAAGAGAGCAGGAGCAGGAGGGCCATCGCCGCTCCCACCAGCGCGCGTGATGTTCGTCCGCGTCGGTTCATCGTCTCCTCCACCTCCGTCTGACGGGCACGGAGCCAAAGGTGGCAACGTCTCCACGTGCGGCGGCGCTCTCCGCAGCAGATCATCGGCGCCGCCCGCCACCGCCACCCCGGCCGCCTCCACCGCCAAACCCGCCACCGCCACCCCGGCCGCCGCCTCCGGAGAAGCCGCCACCACCCCCGCGGGAGCCTCCGCCCCCGGAAAAGCCACTGCCACCGCCCCGGCTCATGCCACCCCGATCCATCGTGCCGGCACTGGGACCCCGACTTGCGCCACCCCGATCCATCGTGCTGATGCCCGCACCCCGGCTCCCTCCGGAGAAGCCGCCACCGCGGCTCTGGGTGCCGCGGCTCGCATCGCGCGTCGCGCCGAGCCCCCGCCCCGGATCGCCGAACTCTCCACGTCGTGCAGGCCCGCCGTAGCCGGGATGTCCCCCCGTCGTCCGGGGGGATACGCGCCCCTGGCTAACGTCGCCGGGACGTTTCCCCGATTGCCAGGACCTGGCGCCACCCTCGGCGCCCCCGCGTTGGCCTAGCTGCCTGGCCGCAGGCTGCTGCTGCGCGCGTAGCTGCCCTTGCTGGCGGGCCTGGCTCAGCTTCTGCTGGTTCAGCGGATTGACGCGAGCCGTGTTGAAGTTTCTGGTGTTGTTGATGTTCACATGGTGCCCGACATGAGCGCCCCCCCAGTTGAAGGCCCAGGCGGTCATCGCCCCGAAGAAGAAGCCGGTGGCGAAGGCGTAGCCCGGTGGGTAGGGATAGTAGTAAAGTGGGTACGGGTCGGGATAGTAGTAGTACGGCAGGGGCGCCGGCTGGTACACCACCACCTGGGCGGGCTGGTACTGGGGGATGTAGATGACCTCAGGGTCGGCCGGGACGATCTGGATGACCCCTTCTTCCTGCACGACGATCTGCTTGTCGTCGGTTTTCAGGTTCCCCGCGCTCTGGGCCTTGGCCCGGAATGCCTGGATGGCCTTCAGCACATCGGCCTGCTGGCTCACCACCGCCTCGCCGAAGTTCCGCGTCCAGTCGAGGTCCTGGCTCATCATGCTGACCACCTCGGGGTAGTTGAGCAGGTTCAGGACGCTTTCATCCCAGCGCTCGTCCGGCTTGAGGCTCTTGTCCTGCCTCAGTCTCTGGAGGAACCGGTCCGCCTGGACGAGGTCCAGCGGGAAGGTGCTCGCCGGAAGCAGGATCGCCAGGACATCGTCCGGGTACAAGGCGACCCGGCCGACCAGGTCTTCCAGTTGCTGCTGGGACAGAGGCGGCGGGCTGCCACCGGACGCCGGCGCCTGCGCCTGGACGGGCGGCCCCGCCGGCAGCCCCAGGAGCAGACCGATGAGGAGGACCGCCAAGCATCGCGTAGGAAGTGTGTGACCTATCGCTGCCTCCCTTGTCGGGCGAGCGGCAAGCGGATCGCTGGAAGAGGCTTTCGCCACCCGCTCTTGGTTCGGCAGTGTTACCAGCCTCGTGCTCCGCCCCTTGCCCGGGATCGTACTCTCTGCTGCGCCCCCCGATTATGGGACCTTCGTCCAATACGGTAAGACCGTCCTCGGTGAAGCGGGGGCCAAATCGCTGGCGGAGTGGCGCGGACTCATTCCGAATAATGCAATTCAACCGCAAAGCGCGCAAAGACCGCAAAGGAACGTCCTGAATTCAAACCGCCGACGGGGAATCACTCGGATGGGCGACGCGAAAGGTTTCGATCCTGATGAAATTCTAGATTGTTGAGAGTTGGCGAGTCTTTGCGATCTTGGCGACCTTGGCGGTGAGAGTTTCGGGCTCATTCGGGGTCGCGGGTGTACGACTCGTTGAGCGCCACGGGCCGCGCACCACCCTTGCGCAACCGGATGTTGAGGATCTCCACGGCCACCGAGAACGCCATGGCGAAGTAGACGTAGCCTTTCGGCACGTGGTGATCAAACCCATCGGCGATCAGCATCACGCCGATGACGAACAGGAACGCCAGCGCCAGCATCTTGAGCGTGGGATGTGCGGAGATCACGCGTCCGATGGCGCCGGCAAACGCCATCATCAACAGCACCGAGACAATGACCGCGGCCACCATGACCTGCACACTGTCGACCATGCCGACAGCGGTGATGATCGAATCCAGGGAGAACACGAGGTCGATGAGTGTGATTTGAACGATCACCGCTGAAAACGCCGCGCGCACCGTCGCCGAAGCGACGCCCCTCTGGCCCTCCAGCAACTGGTGGATCTCCTTCGTGCTCTTCCCGAGCAAGAAAAGACCTCCAACGATCAGGATGAGGTCGCGACCGGAGAGCTCCTGCCGGAACAGGGAGAAGAGCGGTGCAGTGAGGCCGACGATCCAGGAGAGGACCAGCAAGAGCGCGATGCGCATGAACATCGCGAGGAAGAGGCCGAGCCTGCGGGCCAGGTCCCGGCGTCGCCTCGGAAGCCTGTCAACCAGGATCGAAATGAAGATGACGTTGTCGATCCCCAGGACGAGCTCGAGCGCGGTGAGCGTAAGCAACGCGATCCATGCCTGCGGATCGGACAGCAGCTCGATCATGGAACCTTTCCTGTGGCCGACCGACCGGCAACACCGGCGGAGATGAAGGCGCGGCAAGCCGACCTGGCGCGCAAGCCGACCACGCCTCCTGTGTGGCGAGACAAGCGGCCGGACAGGGGGCTAGCGGCGGAGGAGATGTTCCCGCGAGAGGGATTCGACCGTCTCCCGGCAGATCTCCTGGCCGATGGCCTCGACCGACTCGGGACTCACCACGCGGGACATGGCCGACAGCACCAGGCGTCG
>DATIFO010000233.1:0-3855 GCA_035455275.1 Methylomirabilis sp. (SeqCode)
CGTCATACTTCCCCGGCCACACCAGCTCGGTCTTGGTCACCTCGATCTTCGCCATCTATGGCTCCTTGCGATGTCTTCTCAGTGCCTCAATCCCCAGCGGGGTGATTCGGTAGCGCTGTTTGGAGCTTCGTAATGTGGGACGTTGGTTCCGAAAGCAATTTGCGGATCTCGACCAGTTCCAGTCCCGAGTCAGGGAACTGCCCGCCGACCAAACTTGCACCGCTCTCCCGTGAACACAAGACGCCGATCCTCGTCCGAGAACCGGCGTCCATCTGTGAAGGTTTCCCTCCATTCAGAATGGGCGCTCCTGATCGGGGTCCGGAGAGCGCGCACTGCTGGCTGAAATGGAGATGGGGAGATTGGGGGACGGGGCGAAGCAGCGCCTCGCGATCCCGGAGCTTTCCGTAGGTCGGAGCTTGTGGTGTGCGGTGAGGTAACGAGACGCCCGCCGAACCCGCCGCCATTCCAACCTCGCGAGAAGAACCGTCGCAACGGGTGTTGGGGGGTGCGGGCCCGGATGGTCGGGAAAAGCGTGGGCCCCGATTCCGAGCTGGCTCAACCCTCGTGGATGACCGAGTTTAGAGCTAGATTACGCCAGACGCCCCGTTGAGCGCAAGCCGCAATCGAGAAACGTCACTCTCGCCGGACACATCGGCTTAAGGACAGCTGGCAGGGGGAAGCTGGCACGCGGAACAAGCAGGCAGCAGGCGGCGGGCAGTTGGCAGGAGGCAGGGGGGAATTTCGAATGGCGAATTGCGAATTTGGGGGACTCAACAACTCAAGAACTCAAGGGACTCAAGAGGCCAAGACAGCGGGCAGCAGACGGCCGGGGGGGAGGTAGCTGGCAGGAGGCAGGGGGGAATTTCGAATGGCGATGTTGGTGGACTCAAAAGACTCAGGGGACTCAGGGGACGACGGGAGGAGGCAGGGGGTAGGGCGGAAAATCGAATTTCGGAATGGTTACCGACCGGCGGCGCGGCGAGCCCAGAGGTGGCCACATTCGTCACTTTCAACAGAATTCGTCCTTACCATTCACGCGCGGGCTCGTCGCCCTGGCCGCCTCCCGCGATAGGCTCGCCGCATCCCCTCGACCAAGAACCCAACGAGGCGACAGGGACAGCGGGAGCCTAGCGCCTAGACTGGATCAATTCAGAAGCGAATGAATGGGGATGGCCCAGAGGCGCTCGCCCAGCGAGACGGTGGCGGTGCCGGCGTGCGCGAGGAGTGCGATCCGGCACCCCGGGGTGCGCTCCAGAAAGATCCGAAGTCCCGAGAGGTCCCGCTCCGTCCAGCGCGGGGCCGCCTTGACCTCGATGGCGAGGCAATCCCGACCGGCCTCCACGACGAAGTCCACCTCGTGCCGTCCCTGGACGTGCCAGTAGGCGAGGCGGGCTCCAGGCCACTCTGCGGCAAGGATCCCCAGGAGATTTTGCGCCACGTAGGTCTCCAGCAGCGCTCCCAGGAGGGGATCCGACGCTACCGCCTCCCCCGCCGGGAATCCCACCAAGTGCGCAGCCAAGCCAGCATCGCTCACGAAGAGCTTGGGTGATTTGATGAGCCGACTCGCCTCGTTGACGAGGAAGGGGGGGATGCGGCTGATGACGAAGGACGCCTCCAAGAGGCTCAGGTACCGGCCGGCGGTGGCGGCGGCGATCTTGGCATCGCGGGCCAGCTCGCTGATCTTCAGGACTTGCGCGGTGCGGAGCGCGGCCAGCTTGAGCAGACTCCGGAAGGAGACGAGGTCGCCCAGGCGGCTCAGGTCGCGGATGTCCCGCTCCAGGTAAGTCTGCTCGAATCCGGTGAACCAGACCCGGGGGTTCCGCACGAGACCGAGCACGACCGGGGGAAGTCCCCCGCGCAGGACCTCATCCCAGTCCAGGCGGTTCGCCCGGCTATTTCCCGGGGGCCTCCCGTCGGCGAACGCCCGTTTGATCAGCGGGGGCCGGCCCAGGTCGCCATGAATCTCCCGCTGGGTGAACGGGTGCAGAGTCAGATACACCGCCCGCCCTGCCAGGCTGTCGGCCACTCCTCGTAGCAGCGTGAAGTTCGCCGAGCCGGAGAGCAGAAAGCGCCCCGGGCGCCGGTCCCGATCCACCGTCCGCTTGATCTCCAGCAGCAGCTCGGGACAGCGCTGCGCCTCGTCCACCGTGAGGGGCCCCTCCCGGCCCAGGAACGCCTCGGGGTCGCGGCGAGCCGCCTCGAGCTGGGCGAAGTCGTCCAGACTCACGTAGGCGCGCCCCGCCAGCGCCGCGTCCTGCTGCAGCAGTGTGCTCTTGCCCGTCTGCCGCATCCCGGTCATGACGACGACCGGCATGTTGGCCAGGGCCTCGACCAAGGGGGCGCGCAATGCCCGGGTTCTGTACCGTGTCATTTTCAATCACATCGTACCGGCATTATGCCACGGCGTCAACAGGCACTCGGACCCGGCCGCGCCACCTATCTCTCCACTCGCCGTTGGCTCCGCTGACTCCGGGCATGCACGGGACGGCGGACCTGGGCCATCGACGATGGGGGTGCATTCGCTGTGACAGTGACATCCAAGGCATGCAACGGAGCGCGCAGGTTGGCGGCAGCCGACGGCGGGCAGGGCGAACCATCTGGCAGCGGACGGAGGACGGAGAGAAGCTGGCGGGGGGCAGGGCGGAATTTCGAACGGCGAATTTCGAATGTCGAAGTTGGCGGATTCAAGAGACGACGGATCGACTCAGAGCCCGGGGGACGCCGGGCGGAACTCATCACCCCAAACCCTCGGTCATTCACCGAACCCCTTTGGTGCGCCGAGGCCGGGGCGGCCCGTAGGGTGGTCGCCGTTCCTCGACCCGGAAGCCGATCTTCCGTCGCCTCGGCACCGGCAGCCGCGGTGGATTGAGGATGCTCAGCACCCGCTCGAGGATGTTCACGATGGCTGACTCATGGACGTCGATCCGTCCCTTCAGTTCCCGCTCGAGCTGTGCCAGCTTCCGCGCCAGCTCGCGGGTGCCGGTGAGGGTGGCCCGCATTCGGACGAAGGCTCGCACAACGAAGACGCTCATCTGCACGGCGCGCGGGCTGTTGAGCACATTCGCGGCCATGATCGCCCCGTGTTCGGTAAAGGCAAACGGAAGGTATTTGAGGTGCTGGCCGCGCTTTAAGATCACAATTTGTGATCTTAAACGCTGGGTCTCCCTCGCCTCCTCGCGCGTGAGCTGAAACATGAAATCGCTCGGAAACTTCTCGGCGTTGCGCCTGACGGCCTGATTCAGGACGCGCGTCTCCACTCCGTAGATCCACGCCAGATCATCTCCGAGGATGACCCGCTGGCCGCGGACGGTCACAATCAGGTCGTCGATCCGGGCAACAATCTCGTCCCGCAACTCACTTGTCTCCCGTCCACGGCCGGCACCGACACTTCTCGCGTTCCCAGGTGGACCTCGAGCCGAAGCGTTGCTGCGTCCTGAATCGGCCGCATCGCCTATAGCCCGTTACTTCTTTCTCTTCCTCAGTACTGTGCCCCACAACCTGCTTCACGCCGGGGTGCGGGGAAGGAGTGACACGTCAACTTCCGGGAGGACGGCGACGGGGCCAGCTTCGCCGGCCAGCTCCTGGCGCTGGAGCAGACGCGTGTCCTCACGGACACCTGCCCCGGGCTTGGAGCACGCGCGCTCTTCTTGCGGGGGTGGTCGTCGCGATCATTGGCCCCCACGAACGGCCGAGCTCCCCATAACAAGGTAACGCCATGGGGATGGAGGTGCTCGCGGAGCGGGCCTCTGGAGTCGCGCGGGTCAGCCCTTGGTCTTCAACTGGGAATCGTTCTCCGCGATGAACCGCTTGATCTCCTCGGCCATGGTCAAGAGCTTGAGCCACTGCTCCTTGTAG
>DATIFO010000234.1:0-38236 GCA_035455275.1 Methylomirabilis sp. (SeqCode)
ACCGTGATGTCCGGCAGGTGGGTGCCGCCCCCGCTGTAGGGGTCGTTGGTGATGAACATGTCGCCCGGCCGGATCCGGGCGAGGGGGTAGCGCTCCAGGATTGCCGAGATGATCCCCAGCATGGAGCCCAGGTGCATGGGCACGTGCTCCGCCTGGGCAATGGTGGCCCCCTGTCTGTCGAAGATGCCGCAGGAGCAGTCGCGCCGCTCCTTGATGTTGGTGGACTGGGAGGCGCGGATCAGGACCACGCCCATCTCCTCGGCGACGGAGAGGAGGGCGTTCTTGACGACTTCCAGCTCGATCGGGTCGATGCTCACGCTCGTCCCTCGTCCTGCCTGGCCCGGTCAGGATTCGGTCCCGGCGTCGATGAGGATGTTCCCCGCCGCGTCGGCGACCAGGCTGGCGCCCGGCGGCAACACGATGGTGGAATCCACCTGCTCCAGTATTGCCGGCCCGGCCACGGGATGTCCGGGGCCGAGGGATGCACGGGCAAAGATGGGGGTCTCGACGAACCGTTTCCCTTCTGCCCAGAGCACCGGGCGGACCTCCATGGGCGCAGGCTCGGCGGCGGCTGCCCCCGCGTCCGGAGCTCCCGCCACCTCGTCGTGGGTGGGGGCCGGGGTCGTTGCCGAGATCCGCACGTTGACGATCTCCACGGGACGGTCCGGGGCGGCGTAGCCGTAGGCCTGCTGGTGGACCAGGTGGAACGCCTCCACCGCCTGCTGCATTCCGCTGGCCGTGCCAGGATCGAAGCCGCGGACCTGAAGCTCGTAGTTCTGCCCCAGGTAGCGCATGTCCAGCCGGATCTCCGTCTGGCGTCCGTCGTCCCTGGCCCCCTGAAGATCCAGCCACGCGTCGGCGTCCCGCGCAAGATCGGCGACTGCCTTCCCCGAAGCGGGCACGCTGGCGGGGCCCGCCCGCACGAGAAGGGTGCGCACCAGGTCGGTCCGGATGGGCATGGTCAGCATCCCCACGGCGCAGAGCACGCCCGGGGACGGGGGCACCAGGACCGTGCGGATGCCCAGCTCCCTCGCCACCGCCACCGCGTGCATCGGACCCGCTCCCCCGAAGGCCACCAGGGCGAATCGCCTCGGATCGTAGCCCCGCTGCACGGAGACCGAGCGAACGGCCCTCACCATGTTTGCGTTGGCCACCCGGATGATGCCGAGGGCGGCCGTCTCGGTCGCGAGGCCCAGCGGACGGGCCACCCGCTCCTCGATGGCCTTCCGCGCGAGGGCCGCATCCAGATGAACCTCGCCCCCCAGCAGGCCCCGGCTCCCCAGCCGGCCCAGCAGAAGGTTGGCATCGGTCACCGTCGGTTCCCGGCCGCCGCGTCCATAGGCGGCGGGGCCCGGGACCGCCCCGGCGCTTTGCGGGCCCACCTTCAGCGCCCCCGCATCCACCCAGCCGATGCTCCCCCCGCCGGCGCCCACCGTCTCCACATCCACCATGGGGGTGCGACAGGGCAGCCCGGCGATGTTCCGCTCCGAGGTGAGGGGGACCCTCCCGTCCTCGACCAGGGCCACGTCCGTGCTGGTGCCCCCCATGTCGAAGGTGATGATGTCTCGACTCCCGGAGCGGCCGGCCACCTGGATCCCGCCGACCACGCCGGCCGTGGGTCCGGAGAGAAGCAGGTAGGCCGGCCGGCGGCCGGCGGCCTCGACCATCATGACGCCGCCGCTCGACTGGACGATGGAGACGACGGCGCCGATCCCCTCCCCTCGCAGCCGCCCGGTCAACTGCCGGACGTAGCCGGAGACCACCGGCCCCAGGTAGGCGTTGAGGACGGTGGTGCTCACCCGCTCGTATTCCCGGAACTCGGGCAGGACCTCGCCGGAGGTGCAGACGTAGGCCCCGGGGACGATCTCGCGCACGAGGTCGGCCGCCTGGAGTTCGTGGATGGGATTCCGGTAGGCGTGCAGGAAGCAGATGGCGATGGCCTGGACGCCGGCCTCCTTCAGGGCGCCCGCGGCGGCCCGGACCCCCTCGCGGTCCAGCGGGTGCAGGATCTCCCCCCTGGCGTTGATCCGCTCGCGGACCTCCAGGCGAAGCTCGCGCGAGACCAGGGGCGGCACCTTGTCCCGGCTGAGATCGTAGAGGTCCGGCCGTCTCTGGCGGGCGATCTCCAGGACATCGCGGAAGCCCTGGGTGGTGATGAGGCCGGTCAGGCTCCCGTTGCGCTGGAGCACGGTGTTGGTGGCCACGGTGGTCCCGTGGATGAGGTGGGAGACCTCCTCCGGCCGGTGGCCGGTCTGGAGGAGCAGGCGCAGGACCCCGGAGACGATGCCGATCGAGGGGTCGGCGGGCGTGGTCGGGACCTTCCGCGCGGCATATCTCCGCCGCAGGTCATCCACCAGGTACAGGTCGGTGAAGGTCCCGCCGACATCCGCCCCCACGCGAACCGTCATCGGGTAACCTCCCTCGGGGATGCGCAGGTGATCGAGGCTCCGGCAACCCTCAGGCGGCCGCTCGCCACAATCGCCGTGTGAACCAGATGGTCAGGCTCCCCATCGCCATGAAGCCCCAGAAGATCGGCCGGTGAAGCAGGAGCGCCGGGGACAGGGCGAAGACCTGCCTCGCCGACCGCTCGATCAAGGGACCGAGCACGTACGCCAGGACCAGGGGGGCGAGGGGCCAGCCCGCCTTGGTCGCCGCCCACCCCAGGAGGCCGAAGAGGACGCACACCCACACGTCGAACATGCTGGATCGGATGCTGAAGGAGCCCACCAGGCAGAGCACGATCACGACCGGGGCGAGGATGGGCTGCGGGATGGTGGCCAGCCGCGCCCACAGGCCGACCAGCGGGAGGTTCAGTATGACCAGGATGACGTTGGCCACGAAGAAGCTGCCGATGACGGTCCACGTGAACTGGGCGTGCTGGGTGAAGAGCAGCGGCCCCGGGATCAGTCCGTAGATGGTGAGGGCCGCCAGGATCAGGGCCATGGTCGGCCCGGTGGGGATTCCCAGGGTGAGGAGCGGGAGGAGGTTCGCCATGGCGGCGGCGTTGTTGGCGGCCTCCGGGGCCGCCACACCCTCGATCGCCCCCTTGCCGAACTTCTCGGGGGTCTTGGACCGCTGCTTCTCGAAGGAATAGGAGAGAAAGGACGTGACCGAGGGGAGCATGCCGGGGAGGAGCCCCAGCGGGAATGCGATGGCCGTGGCGCGCACGCCGGCCGCCATCCCGTCCTTCAGCTCCTGCCGGCTGGGCATGAGCTTCCCGAGCGTGTACGCGGCGAAGTGGCCCGTCTTCTCCTCGTACAGGCGGAGCATCTCACCGATCCCGAACAGCCCGATCATGACCGGGACGATGTCGAAGCCGAGCAGGAGGTTTGTGCTGCCGAAGGTCAGGCGGCCGAAGTCGGCCGATTCGTCGTAGCCCACCGAGGTCAGGAGCAAACCGACCAGGGTGACGATCACCCCGCGCACGGGGGACTTCCCGGAGAGGCCGGTGACGGCGGTGAGGCTGAACAGGCCCAGCCCCAGGTACTCCGCGGGGCCGAAGGAGAGAGCCAGGCGGGCCACCGAGGGACCGAGGAGGGCGATGAGGGAGGAGCCGACGATGCCCGCGAAGAAGGAGACGATGGCGGCAATCGCCAGGGCCGGCCCCGGGCGCCCCTTCTTCGTCATCTCGTAGCCGTCCAGGGCCGTCACGACGGCGGAGATCTCCCCCGGGACATTCATGAGGATGGCCGTGGTCGAGCCCCCGTACATGGCCCCGTAGTAGATGGCGGCCAGGGCGATGATCATCCCGGTGGGGGGCAGATAGGTCGTGAAGGGGAAGAGGATGGCCACGGCCGAGACGGGGCCGATGCCCGGCAGCACCCCCACCAGCGTGCCGATGAGGCAGCCGCCGAAAGCGTAGAGCAGGTTCTGCCCCGTCAGCGCCGAGAGAATGCCGGTGAGGAAATTCTCCACGCAGCCTCTCCCTCCCGCTCAGCCAGCCCCTACGGCCATGGCAAGGGCCCGGCCGGCAGCATGATGGCGAGCTGGTCCCACGCCCAGGTGGACCCGACCCCCACCGTGCATGAGAAGCCCAGGATGAAGGGCCACCGGTACGTGCTGAAAGCGCGAAGGTAGACGATGAAGACGAGCGTGGTGCTGAGCAGGTACCCCAGGACCGGCAAGAGCAGCGTATAGGCCACCAGGATGAGCATGGCGATCATCACCCAGCGCCCCCCCTGCCCAACCTCCCACCGCGCCTCGGGCTCGCGCCGCCAGTACAGGATGGTCACGCCCGCCAGCAGGAGGCCGATCAGCACCAGGTAGCCCCCCGCCTCGAAGGCCCGCAGGCGGGTCGTGTAACCGAAGATGATGCGCAAACCCTCGCCGACGGCCGTGAGTGCCACGACCGCGAGGAGAGCCGACTCGATCGTCCGGAGGCGCATGTCCGATTCACTTGCCGAACTTGGCGGCGAGTCGCTTGTACAGTTCCGCCTCCTTCAGCACGTGCTCTCGGGTCTCGGGCGGCGGCGTGTAGATGGGGTAGCTGGCGATCTTCTCCAGGTCCTTGATGAACTCCGGATTCTGGGCCAGCTTCTTTGCCGCGGCGTCCAGCCGATCCAGGACTTCCTTGGGGAGGCCCTTGGGTCCGGAGATGCCGTACCAGTTCATCAGGCTGCTCTCGGGGAATCCGGACTCCTTGGCGGACGGGGCGTCGGGAAGGGCCGGCAGCCGGCGGTCCCCGGTCACGGCCACCGCCCTGAGGTCGCCCGAGTTCACCATGGCCACCACCGAGCCCGCGCCGCCCCCCCCGAGCATGACGTGGCCGCCTGCCACGGCGGTGTTCCCGGGCCCGACGCCCGGGAAATCCACCGGCTTGGTCTTGCTGGCGTCGATCCTGGCAATGTCGAAGAGCTGCAGGGTGACCATGTCGGTGAAGCTCGAGCCGCCCGTCCGCACCCAGGTGAAGGCGCCCGGGTCTCTCCTGGCGGCCTCCACCACATCCTTGAGGGTCTTCCAGGGTGACTTGCCGCTCACCACGAAGGCGTTGGGCCCGCCGACGGTCAGCGGGCCGTAGGTCCGATCCTCCAGCTTGAACGGCAGGTCCTGGAGCGTCGCCTTGATGGCGCTGTTCGCCTGCTGCTCCTGGAGCAGGGTGTAGCCATCGGGCGCGGCGTTCAGGACCGAGAGGATGGCCGGGATCTGGTTGCCTCCCTCCTTGTTCACGACATTCACGGGGACGCCGAGCTCGGCGGCGAGATACTTCGCCACCACCCGTGCGACGACATCGCTCCCCCCGCCGGGGGAGAAGGACACGACCAGCTGAATGGCCTTCCTCGGGTAGGTTCCGGCAAAAGTGTCACCGGGCCATGCAAGGACCGGCAACGCGATCAGGAAGAGGAGCGTTCCCCAGCCCAGGATGCGTTGCTGTCGCCAGACCATGACAGACCTCCTTCCTCCTCGACGCCGTCTGTCTCGTCCCTGTGTGCCTTGCGGGCCCCGCTTCTCTCTATGCGGGGAAGATCAGGATACGGCCCGTCTCAACCTCGAACCGCGTCCCCATTCCGGCGGAGAGGTCCGCCAGGAGCGAGGCGAACTGCGCGGCCGCGTCGGTGCGAAGCGTGGGGTATCCCCCCTCATCCAGGAGGACGGGCAGCAGGGACAGCCCCTCGAGGTGCCCGCCCCGCACCCGGGCGTCCACCAGGACTCCCTCTCTCCGCATCGCGCCGTAGACGTTGGCGGCGGTCATCCGCCCCCGGAAGGAGAGGTGCGGGCTGTTTCCCGAGGCCGGCAGCGGCTCGAAGACGAAGTTCCCCAGGCTGTAGAAGATGGGCTTGCCCCGGTAGAGCTCCACGCCGTGGAGGCGATGCGGGTGGTGACCCAGGATCATGTCGCACCCGGCGTCGATGAGCGCCCGGCCCACCTCTCGCTGATAGTCCATGATGGCGTCCTGCCCGGCGACGCCCCAGTGGGCCGACACCGCCACGAAGTCCGCCTGCGCCGTGAGACCGCGAACGACCCCGGATGCGGCATCCAGATCCTGTCTCAGGGGGAACGTGATCACGGGCGGCGGGGTGCCGGGCTGCTCCTGAGCGAGGGGGTTTTCCACCACGAACGCCGCCGTCACGTGGATTGGGGCGATCCCGGGTCGCCCCGCCGCGGCCGCAAACCCCTGGGGGAGGGTGGAGGCGAAGGCCAGGAACCCCATGCGGCCGCCGGGTCCGTCCAGGACCACCCCTTGCCGCGCCGCCTCCAGGCACCCACCCCCGCCCACCTGCCGGACGCCCTGGCGCTCCAGGAGAGCGAGCGTGTCGGTCAGCCCGTCGATGCCGTAGTCGAGCATGTGGTTGTTGGCAAGGCTCACGACATCCAGTCCCGCCGCCAGCAGGTCCTCCACCTGGCCGGGATCGGCGCGCAGCGTATTCTGCTTCTCTGCCCGCACGCCGCGCGTGGTGAGGGGCGCCTCGAGGTTGGCGAAGGCGATGTCCGCGGCGCGCAGCGTTTCGATCACCGCCGCGGTGTCGGGCCGGACGCGTACAGCCTCCGGGATCCGCCCCAGGGCGAACCAGTCGCCCGCAGCCACAAACCGCGTCGCGCCGTCCACCGCCATCGACCCTCCGGATGCCGTGTCAGCTGCTCGCGGCGATTCCGCGCCTCACCCGATCCCGCGTTGCCACGTCTGCTTAACCGCAAACCTCGCCAAACACCCGAAGGAAGTTGCCCCCCACGATCTTCGCCACCGTGTCCTCCGGGAGCCCCCGGCGGAGGAGCGCGACCGTCAGGTTCGGCCACAGGTCCCAGGTCTCGAGCCCTTGGGTCTGCAGGTTCGGGTCGAACCGGTCCTCGGGTCGCCAGCCCACCCAGTCGAAGCTGGCCGTCTGTTCACGCACCATGTCGGCCGACCACCGGATGGCCGTGTAGTAGGGTTTCCCCCAGTCCGTGCCGATGCCGACGCTGTCGGAGCCCGCCAGGTTCAGGGCATGCAGCACGTGATCGACCACGTCATCCAGGGTTGCCCATCCGGGGGGAGCTCCCCGCGTCGCCGCGGGGCCGTCCCCGCCGGGCGGCAGGAGAAAGAAGGGGACGATCAGGATGCCGATGTAGCCTCCCCGGTCCGCGATGGCGCGGAGCGCCTCGTCGGTCTTGCCCCGGGCATGGCGGCTGATGGCCCGGGCGCTGGTGTGGGTGAAGGCCACCGGCGCCCGGGAACCGGCGATGACGTCCGCAGCCGTCCGGTCGCTACAATGGGAGAGGTCGATCAGGATGCGCCGACGATTGAGCCGATCCACCAGGGCCTCGCCGAAGCGGCTGAGCCCCCCGTCGCAGCGCTCGACGCAGCCGTCGGCGAACCGGTTTCGCAGGTTGTAGGCCACCTGCAGGATGCGCACGCCGAGGTTGTAGAGCACGTCGATGCGGCCGAACTGATCGCCGATGGGCTCGGCGTTCTGGAGGTTGAAGATGACGGCATGGCGCCGATCGCGGTGCGCCCGCCCGACGCTGGCGGCCGAATCGCCGAGGACGAAATCACCGTCCAGCGCCCGGAGCAACCGGTGCCCCCGCGCCAGCTCGGTCAGGGCCTCGTCCCAGGCCCGCTCGGGCGGCCCCGAATCGTAGAGGGTGCAGCTCGCGGCCGTGACGCCGGCCCGCCGCCAAAAGGCCAGGTAGGCCTCGCGGGTCGCGGCATCCGAGGAGGCCGACTCGGTCAGGTGCTCGGCCAGGGCCGTCCGGATGGCGGACCGGGTCTTGCCCTGCCCCTGAAGACCGCGCGCCAGCTCCACCATGGCGGGGGTAAGCGCCATCTCGCAGGTGAACGTCGGTGCCAGGGAGTCCATCACAATGTGCTCGGCGTGGATGCGCCGGGCCATCTCCAGGGCATCCTGCCGGGCCATGGCCTCGCCGTCCATCCCGTCACTCCTGGTTCTTGCGCTAGCGCACAAGAACCAATCATCGAAAGGCCTCGCGGGCGTGCAATCGAGCTGTCGGGGATGGGCGCGACTCTACACCACCCCCGCCCCCGGCGCAAGCCACCCCCGCCACCCCCTTCTCTTTCCCTCCATCCGTTGGGGCCATCTGTTCTTCGCCTCCAGCTTGCTGCCAGGTGCCAGTTGCCTGTTGCCAGCTCCTCCAGGTTGACGCTCAGGCTTGGGCTTTGTTATGGTAGCGCTCACAAACCTTTACCACGCAGCCCATGAGGTCACCCATGACAGAGTGCAGACCGCGGTTGAGTGGCAAGGTGGCGGTAGTCACCGGCGCAGGCGCCGGGATCGGCCGTGCGATCGCGCTGCGCTTCGGCACCGAGGGCGCGCATGTGGTCGTGAATGATATCAACGGGGAGAGGGCCGAGGACACCGCCGAGGCGATCGTCGCGGCCGGTGGCTCGGGGACCGGCGTGGCCGCGGACGTTGCCGTGAAGGCGCAAGTCGACCGGCTCTTCGATGCGACGCTGGAGCGCTTCAAGACAATCGACGTGCTCGTGAATAACGCCAGCCTGACCAATACGACGCGTCATTTTCTGGAGGCCGAGGAGCAATGGTGGGACCAGATCCTCGCCGCTAACCTCAAGAGCGCGTTCCTTTGCGCCTTGCGCGCGGCCCAGGTGATGGCTCGCCGGCGCCAGGGCTCGATCATCAATATGTCCAGTGGCGGTGCCACGCGCGCGCACCGGGGAAACGCCGCCTACGACGCGGCCAAGGGCGGCGTCGAGGCGCTGACCCGGGCGCTGGCGCTGGATCTGGGGCCGTACGGCGTGCGCGTGAATGCGCTGGTGCCTGGCTCGATCAACTCCCACGGCCTGGACGAGGCCACGCTGCGCGAGCGGGGCAAGGTCATGCCGCTCGGCCGGGTCGGGGATGTGGCCGAGATGGCCGGGCCGGCGGTGTTCCTGGCCTCCGACGACGCGAGCTATATCACCGGGCACACGCTGGTCGTCGACGGCGGCCTGCTGGCCCAGCAGCGCTCGGCCCCGGTCGACATCTTCCCCCTGACCCGCTTCCCACGGCTCGATTGACCCGTGGGCGAGGATCGCTTTACACTGCCCCGTGGTGCAGCGCTCCGCGGATCGGTCGGATCCGACCGATCCGACCGATAAGACTCTTACGGCTGTTCCATTGCGCGAGAGGCGGAAAGAAACTCCATGACCGACCCTGCGTCGGGGTTACGGCCGCACGGCGGCTATCGGAAGCTGCGCTCGTTCCAAGTGACGCAGATCATCTACGACGCCACGGTGACATTCTGCGACCGATTCGTGGACAAGCGGTCACGGACGCACGATCAGATGGTGCAGGCGGCAAGCAGCAGACGGCAGAACATCGCGGAGGGCAGCCGCGCTTCCGCCACGTCGAGCCAGACGGAGTTGCGGCTGGTCGGTGTCGCCCGGGCCAGCCTGGACGAGTTACTGATGGATTACGAGGACTTCCTGGAACCGCCCGGAAGGGCGCGCATGCCGGATCGCCGTTCTGGGGCTGCCCCCGCTACCCCACGTGCAAGGGCACACGCCAGGGGCAAGAAGCGCCTCACTCGCCTTGAGTCCATGTTCCGAGGCACCATGAGGAAGGAGTTGGGACCCCTGCCGAAGAAGCTGGATCTCCGGTCACAGGATCCCGTTGCGCTACAGGCAGCAGGTACGAGGTCAGGTCTTGAATTATCGGTATCAGCCTCCGGCCTTGATGGCACGAACTGCCTTGCCCACTGTGGTGTTGTGTAGCCGGAGATGAACCGCAGCCTGTTTCAAAGTATACCCATGGTGCAAGTGGGCCCGATGCATGCCGCGGTTGCGGCCCGCCTGGGTGGCCAGCCGCCCCGGGGCAACGATCTCTGCCAGGGAATGTTTCGGCTTGACACTGCCCCCCAGGCTGCGGGATGCTCCTCGAGCCTTCGTCAGCTCTCTGGCCTGTGCTGCCAACGCGAGCGCGGGTCAGCCGGCCACGAGCCCCGATCACCCACAGGAGGTCTCGCGTCGGAGAGGAGGACGCTTACTGCACCCGGTGGTGGCGTGCACCACGACAGGAGGAATCATGGGACGTGCGATGGGACTGGCGGCAGTAGTCGTGGCGATTGCAATGATGGCGGGTTGTGCCCAGATGGGCACCGCCAAGTCCAAATCAGTCTATGCAATCATGTCGGAGATCCAGGAGCAGATCACCTGGCAGGTCTGGAACGCGAACGGCTGGGCGGCAAATCCCGTGGTCGTCAACGCCGTGATCGCCCAGAACAAGAAGGGTCCGATCCCGGGCATGGACAATGCCAAGTGGAAGATGGTGCCGGGGAACGATGCCATTGTTCAAGGCTTCATCAATGACGACGCGGCCAAGTTCCTCAAGGAGGAGATGGGCAAGACCGACGGCATCTGCACCGGGGGCTTCCTCAACGCGGCTCAAGGGGAGAAGGTTGCCTTCACCGGCAAGACCAGCAGTTACATCCACAAGGGGTCTGCCAAGTTCGACGTGCCTTTCACTACTGGGAAGCCTTGGCAGGGAAAACCTGAGCTCGACGACAGCGGCAAGGCCTACGAGATCCAGATCTCGGTTCCCGTCCTCTCCGAAGGGAAGCCCGTCGGCGCCCTGGTCGTTGACCTCGACGGCACCAAGCTTGAGGAGATGGCCCGGAAGTAGCCCGCCTTGCCCCGCGCCCGGCCGGTCCGGCCGGGCGCGGGGGCATCTCGCGATCCACCACAACCCGCGTTCCCGGACGCACACTCCGCCGCGCATCCAGAGAGGTTGAGTAAGTAAACGAGTCTTGCCTCAGTCAGGGGTAGCACGGCCGACGACGGTCGCGGGGTGTAGGCGGAGGCAAGCCAGGGACTTGGAGGTTGCAAGGTTAGCTGGCCGAGAATAGTCGAGGTCAGGTCTTGAAATATCAGTACCACCCTCCGGCCTCGAAGGCACGAGCCGCCTTGCCCACCGTGGTCTGGTGCAGCCGGAGATGAACCGCGATCTGTTTGGTTCGTGAAGGATGCGGGCTACGGCTTGGGCTGGGGGGCGGGGATCCGCCAGAGGTAGAGGGTTCGCAGCATCCCCGTATCGTCCAGCAGCGGGCGAGCGGCATGCGGCCGCCAGTCGCCCATGTCGAAGTCGTGCGAGACCACTCGGGCGCCGGGCCGGAGCTGGGTGCGAAGGGCAGGCCGGAGCTTCAGGTTGGCAGCCTGGCTGAGATAGATCGTCACCACCGTCGCCGGAGACAGGTCCACCGTCAGGACATCCTGGTTCCGGAACTCCACCAGATGCATTACGCCGGCCCGGCGCGCGTTCGCGCCGGCCTGGCTGACGAGGGACGCGTCCAGCTCGAAGCCCACCCCCCTGGCGCCATAAAGCTTGGCCGCCATGATGACGATCCGTCCGTCCCCGGACCCGAGGTCGTACACGACATCGTCCTGGCCGACCTCGGACAGCCGCAGCATCTCCTCGACGACCATCTCCGGAGACACCACGTAGGGGGCGAGCGACCGCTCGTCGCGAGGCGCGGGCGGACGCGTGTCGCCGCAGCCGGCGAGCAGCACAAGAGCCAACGCGGCAAGCGCCAACCCCCGGAATCCGTGGAACCGTTTCAGCCCCACAAAGGACGCCCCCGAGTAAATCGCCACCTCTTCCATCCAGCCCATGTCCCTGCCGGTCGTTTTACTTCTTATCCTCCTTCGCTGGGGACAGACGAATAAGGGAGATCTGGCGTGGTCGGCGGGGCGGAGAGTGGGCGTGGGGATCGGAAGGTTGGCTGGCCGATGGGGGAAAAGAGACGGAGAGCCGGCCCGCGATTCGCGTGGGGTGCCGAGGGGAGAGCGAGGTGTTCACTCAGGCGGATGGCTCACCGGGCGGTGACGCCGCCGTCGATCACCAGCTCGCTGCCGGTCATGTAGCTCGACTCGTCCGAGGCCAGGTAAAGGATTCCCCAGGCGATGTCCTCGGGCGTGGCCAGGCGGCCGAGCAGCGTCAGGCCAGTGCGCTTCTCCCGGACCCCGGGCTGGGCGTGGAGGTCTCGCGTCATGGGGGTCTCGACGAAGCCGGGAAACACCGCGTTGACCCGGATCGCCTCCCTGGCGTACTGCACCGCCGCCGTCCGGGTCAGCGACCGGACGGCCCCCTTCGAGGCAGTGTAGGCTGTGCCGAAGTCATCGCCCACCATGCTGTAGATCGAGACGACGTTGATGACCGAGCCGCCGCCGGATCTCCGCATGGCCGGAATGGCGTGCTTCATCCCCAGGAAGGGCCCCTTGGCGTTGACGGAGAAGGTGATGTCCCAGCCTTCCTCGGTCGTCTGCTCGACGACCGGGCGGGCCAACGGGCCGCCCCGTCCGGCGTTGTTGACCAGGACATCCAGCCGGCCGTAACGGGCGACGGTCGCCTCGACCGTCTCCACCCACTGGGCCGCCTGCGTCACGTCCAGCCTCCGGAACATCACGCTCCCGCCCGTCGCGGTGAGGTCAGCCTCCAGCACCTTGCCGGCTGCCTCGGTCACATCGGCGATCACGATGCCCCTCGCCCCCTCCTGCGCAAACAGCCGGCAGGTGGCGGCCCCGATGCCGGACGCGCCCCCCGTGACGATCGCGACCTTTCCAGCGAGCCGCATGGCCATGCGTCCTCCTCGTCGCAGCGAGCTTCAGGCGACCCCAAGAAAGACTCTCCCGCGGATCAGTGCGTCCCCCAGAAGCTCACACTCCACCCCGCTCGCGTGCCAGCCGTCCCCGGACCGACCGATCCGTCTGGGGGCGGTAGCCGGGGAGCGGGCGGAGGTGAGCATGAATGGCGTCCAGCAGCCAGGACGACTGCGGGAAGAACAGCTCCTCCATCTCTGCGGCGGGGGTGATCCAGTTCCGGGCCCCCACCACGACGGCGGGGGCATCCAGGGCGTCGTAGGCCAGCTCCTGGATGGTCGCGGCCAGGACTTGAGGGTAGCTCCCCCGCTCGCAGGCGTCCGAGGTCAGGAGGATACGTCCCGTCTTTCGCACCGACTCGAGGACCGGACCGTAATCGAAGGGGACCAGACTCCTGGCGTCCACGACCTCGGCGGAGAGACCGAACTCCTGCCGGAGGCGGTCGGCGGTCTCCATCGCCCGGTAGAGCGTCGAGCCGATGCTCAGGATGGTGAGATCCGCCCCCGGTCGCTTCACCTCCGGCAGGCCGATGGGGACGGTGTAGGAGCCGGCCGGCACCTCGGGCCGGAACCATTCGGTGATCCCGTAGAGCCGCTGGCTCTCGAAGAAGACGACGGGATCGCTTCCCTGGAGGGCCGCGGCCATGAGCCCCTTGGCGTCGTAGGGAGTGGCGGGGAAGACCACTTTGAGGCCGGGAATGTGCGCCGTCATGGCGCTCCAGTCCTGGGAGTGCTGGGCGCCATACTTGCTGCCCACGCTCACCCGCAGGACCACGGGCATCCGCAGGACCCCGGCGGACATGGCCTGCCACTTGGCGAGCTGGTTGAAGATCTCGTCCCCGGCCCGCCCCAGGAAATCGCAGTACATCAGCTCCACGAGGGGGCGCCCCCCCTCCATGGCGTACCCCACGGCCGTGCCGACGATCGCGCCCTCGGAGATCGGGGCGTTGAAGAGGCGATGGTAGGGCAGGCTCTCGGTGAGGCCCCGGTACACCGCGAAGGCCCCGTCCCAGTCCCGGTTCTCCTCCCCGTAGATGACGAGTCGCTCGTCCCGGTACGCCTGCGCGATGACGGCCTCGAAGAGGGCGTCGCGGAAGGAGACCGCCTTGGCTTCCGAGAGCCTCTCGCCGGTGGCCGGGTCGATCCCCGACCGACTTTTCTTCGCGATGGCCTGGACACGGCTGTTCTGCTCCAGGGGTTTCCGGAGGGCGTCCGGCCGCGCACCTCCCGGAGGCTCCAGCCTCTGGTCGGAGAACATGACGCGGGCGATGGCTTCGCCCTGGAGTCGTGGGGACAGCCTGGGGTCCACGGCCAGTCTGCAAACCGCCAGAATCTTCCGTGCGGCATAGGCCGCCACGTCGTCCAGCTCGGCCTGGCTGGCCACGCCTGCCCCGAGAAGCTGACCGCGGTACTCGCGGAGCGGGTCCACCGCCTGCCACAGTTGCACCTCCTCGCGCGTGCGGTAGGAGCCGGCATCGCTCGGGGAATGGCCGCTCTGGCGGTAGGTCAGGATGTCCAGGAGGACGGGGCCCTCGCCGGCCGCGAGGACGGCCTGCTTGCGCCGGATGGCGTCGATGACGGCCAGCGGGTTGTTACCGTCCACGGTCTCGGCGTGGAGGCTCCAGGGGTTCAGGCCGGCGGCCACGGTGGCCAGCCGGGCGAAGCCCATGGTCTCGCCGCGGGTCTGGCCGCCCATGCCGTAGAAGTTGTCCATGATGGCGAAGATCAGGGGCGGGCCGCCCCGGTACTCGGGCTCCCAGAGGGTCCAGAACTGGCCCATGGCCGAGAAGTGCAGGGCCTCCCACACCGGGCCGCAGCCGAGCGAGGCGTCCCCGATGTTGACGATGACGAGCCCCGGCTGTCGCTGCACCTTCTTCCACAGGGCCGCGCCCACGGCGATGTCGGCGCTTCCCCCGACGATGGCATTGTTGGGGTAGATCCCGAAGGGCGGGAAGAAGGCGTGCATGGAGCCGCCCAGCCCGCGATTGAAACCGGTGGCGCGCCCGAAGATCTCGGCCAGGAGGCCGTAGAGCAAGTAGTCGATCGCCCGCTCCGCGCCGCTCGCGGCGGGCTCCCGCTCCACGACCCGGAGGATGTCGCCGTCGAGGTACCCCTCCATGATCCGCTGGAGGGCGAGTTCGTCCAGGCGGTGGATGGCGGCGAGCCCCTTGGCCAGGACCTCGCCGTGGCAGCGGTGGCTGCCGAAGATGTGGTCCTCCGCCCCCAGCAGAAACGCCTCCCCCACGGCCGCGGCCTCCTGGCCGATGGAGAGGTGGGCCGGTCCCTGATGGGTGTAGACGATGTCCCGGTACCGGCGGAGTCGCTTGATCTCATCCAGCATCGTCTCGAACTCGCGGATGAACCACATGTCCCGGTAGAGGCGGACCGCGTCCGCCGCCGTGAGATTCGCTGCGGCGATCTCCTCGGCCAGGGTCTGCTTGTACGCGTTGACGGGGATCGTTCCCAGGTCGATCGTCTCCGACCGGCGAACCTCCTCGGGAACGATCAGGAGCTGCTTCACCATGGTCAGGGTCTCCCGCCGCGGCCGGACGCGATCTCATGGTAGAGCGCCTCGTACTCCTTGGCGGAGCGATCCCACGAGAAGTCGCAGGCCATGGCGTTCCGGACGAGACGGCGCCACTCCCCCGGGTGACGGTACAACACCACGGCCCGGCACAGCGTCCCCAGGAATTCCTCCGGGGTCGTGCCGGAAAACTTGAACCCATTCCCCGTGCCGGTCTCGGGGTTGAAGGGCTGGATGGTGTCGTCCAGGCCGCCCGTGGCGCGGACCACGGGGATGGTTCCGAAGGCCAGGCTGTACATCTGGTTCAGGCCGCAGGGCTCGTACCGGGAGGGCATGAGGAAGATGTCCGCCCCGGCCTCGATCTTGTGCGACAGGCCCACGTCGAAGCCGAGCTTCAGGCCCACCCGGGTCGGGTGCTTGGCCTTGAGGGCCTCGAAGGCCTTGTGCAAGGGAGGGTCGCCAGTCCCCAGGAGGACAAACTGCGTGTCCAGGTCCAGCACGACGTCCAGGATCTCCGCCACGAGGTCCATCCCCTTCTGCGGGGCGAGGCGCGAGATCACGGCCAGGAGGGGGACGTCGGGTCGCTGGGGCAGCGCGAAGGTGCGCTGGAGGTCCGCCTTGCACGCGGCCTTTCCAGCCAGGTCGTCCTGCGAGAAGTGCGCCGCGATGAAGGGGTCGCGGCTGGGGTGCCACTCGTCGTAGTCGATGCCGTTCAGGATGCCATGGACGTCCTTGGCCCGGTCCCGCAGGACGCCGTCCAGGCCGTGACCGAACTCCTCCGTCTGGATCTCCCGGCTGTACTTGACGCTCACCGTGTTGATGAGGTCGGAGTAGACCAGCCCCGCCTTCAGGAAGTTCACCTTGCCGTAGAACTCGATCCCGAGTGGATTGAAGAGCTTCTGGTCGAGATTGGCAGCCGCCAGAGCCTCGGGGGCGAACAGGCCGTGATACCCCAGGTTGTGGACCGTGAAGAGCACGCCGGCCGTGCTGTGCTCCGGGTCCGCTTCGAACGTGCTGCGAAGGTACGTCGGGACCAGGCCGGTCTGCCAGTCGTTGCAGTGATAGACGGCGGGACGAAACTTCAGGATCCGCGCCGACTCCAGGACGGCCCGGGAGAAGAAGGCGAACCGCTCGGCATTGTCGGGGTAATCCTCACCCTTGACCTGATACAGGCTCTCGCGGTCAAAGTACCCGTCGTGCTGGATGAAATACACGGGCACGGGGCCGATGGCCCCCTCCCAGATGGCGGCGTTCTCGGTCCGCCCGGCGATGGGGACCGGGCAAGAGGGCACGATCCGGCGGAGCCGGTGCTTGGCGGCATCCACCATCCGATACTTGGGCAGCACGACCCGGATGTCGTGGCCCAGCGCATGGACCGCCTTGGGCAGGGCCCCGGCCACATCGGCGAGCCCTCCGGTCTTGGCGAATGGGGCGACCTCCGAGGAAGCGAGCAGGATCCGCATGATATCACCTCGTGGATGGGAAGGTTCCCGTGTGAGTCGTTGGAGTTTCGAGGATGCGCGTGCCGTACACACGCGCCGCCGTGCGCCAGCACACGTTCCGCCGCTGCCACCACGGCAGGGAGCGCACCCCCTCGGCGGCGTCGAAGAATGTAGCCTCCCGGCCCATCCGGCGGCTGCCGAACATCAGCTTGCGGCTGCCGGCCCGGCGCACCAGCTCCCGGATCGTGAGGGGCGCCCCGTCCGCCCTGCGGTCACGTCCTTCCCGTCCATCCAGCGCCAGGAACAGGTTCGGGGACTGGCGGAGCACGCGGGGAAGCTCCTCGTGCCAGGCTCCCGCCGGATGAGCGCAGACGATCCTCAGCCGGGGGTAGGCCGCGGCCAGGACACCGAGGGCCATGGGCCGGCTGCCCGCTTCCCCCGGGTCCCCGCCGACCTGGAACTGGACGGGCAGATCCCGCTCCAGACACAACTCGTAGAGCGGGATGAAGTCCCTCAGCCGGGGATCCTGGCCGAAGATCGACATCGCCGTCGAGACACCCAGGATCAGATCCGGGTGCTCATGGCACAGAGCGCTCACCCGCTCCAGCCCCTCGCGGGGGGCGAGCGAGTCGAAGTAAGCCAGACCGAAGAGTCTCCCCGGATGCCCCGCCGCCAGGCGGGAGAACTCGCCCGTCTCTTCCCGCAGAACGACCAGGCTCACCCCCACGCCCGCCCGATCCATGTCCTCGATCAGGTCGGGGAGCTTGGCTGTCTCTGCCTGCCCTCGCCGCGGGTCGGACGCAGGGAGGCCTTCGGTCAGGTGCCGGAAGAGGGCGGGGAGCTTCCGCGAAAGCGGGACGTCGAAGGCCTGGACGTCGATGATCCTCTCCAGCATGGCGGCCTTGTCCGCCCAGGGCGGATTGGCGGTTCACGTGTGCTTGCCGGAGGCTACCCTCAGAACTTCGGCGGCCGCTTCTCCAGGAAGGCCGCCACGCCCTCGCGGACCGCCTCGGATTGAAACAGCTCGGCGATGGCGTCAATGGCGACCTGCTCCGCCTCCAAGAGGTCCATGCAGAGTCCGCGATCCATGACCGTCTTGACCGTGCGGAGCGTCACCATCGAGCGCGCGGCGATGGTCCGGCCCAGCTCCTGGGCCACCGCCAGGGCCTGCCCCGCGGGCGCCAGGCGGTTGACCAGGCCGATCCGCCAGGCCTCCCGGGCGTCCACCGGCTCGCCCGTGTAGATCAGCTCCCGCGCACGGGCCTCGCCGATCAGACGGGGCAGCCGCTCTGTCCCGCCGCCAGCCGGGAACACCCCCAGCTTCACCTCGGGCAGACCCAGGCGCGAGGTCTCGCCGGCCACACGCAGATCGCACGCCAGGGCCAGCTCCAGCCCGCCCCCCAGGCAATGCCCCTCGATGGCGGCGATGGTCGGGACGGGGAAGAAGTCTATGCGATTGTACACCGCGTGCTCGTGGACGGCACGCTGCCGTCCGAGCCGGCGCGCCGTCACCTCGGGGAACTCCTTGATGTCCGACCCCACGGAGAAGGCCCGCCCCCCCGCCCCGAAAAGGATCAGGCAGCGGACGCTCTGGTCCGAGGCGATCTCCTCCAGGCATGCGGCAATCGCCTCCTTGGCCTGGTAAGACAGGGCGTTCAGGGGAGGACGGTCCACGACCAGGGTGGCCAGGCCCCCCTCGGCGCTCCAGCGGACGTACTGGCGTGCGGGCGGATGCGGCATGTGGCTCCCTCCGAAAGGGCGAGGAAGGATCAGGTCGTGCCAGCGCTCGACCGGCCCACTCTACCCCGGAGGCGGCTCCCGGATCAAGCCTGCGCCGCTTCGCGCCCTCCGACCGCCACGGAAGACCGGTTCGGCCCGCTGGATCGCGGGCTGGGAATCTACCTTGACACGGTCGGGTGAGTCGGGGTAGGAAGAGAAAACAATCCCGGAAAAGTCTTACCGAATCGGTCGTTCGTAGGGAAGCTGACATGGCCATCGGCCTGCTGGGCACGCTGGACACGAAGGGGGGCGAGGTCGCGTTTCTCACGAGGTGCCTCGGAGAGCGGGGACGGTCCGCGCTGGTCGTGGATGTCGGCCTGTTCGAACCGCAGGGGATCACCCCCGACATCTCCCGGCACGAGGTGGCGGCGGCCGGCGGGGCTGATGTGGCCACTCTCATCCGGCGCCCGCGGGACGAGGTCATGGCCAGCATGGGGCGCGGGGCCGGCGAGATCCTGCGGCGGCTCCATGCCGCGGGTCGGCTGGAGGGCGTCCTGGGCCTCGGGGGCAATCAAGGCACCTCCGTCGTGTGCGCCGGCATGCGACAGCTTCCCCTGGGGTTTCCCAAGCTGGTGGTCTCCACCGTGGCCTCGGGGTACGTGCGCCCATACATCGGGTGGAGCGACATCGCCATGCTGTTCTCCGTGGCCGACCTCCTGGGCGGGCCCAACCCGGTGATCGAGTCCGTGCTTCGGAACGCGGCCGCGGCCATGGCCGGAATGACGGCCGACCCCGGCGCTCTCGCCCCACCGGGGGCCGCCCCGCTGGTGGCCATCACTGCCCTGGGAAACACCCACCCCGCGGTCACCCGGGCCATGGAGATCCTGCGGGCGGCGGGATTCCAGGTGGCGGCCTTCCACGCCTCCGGCGCCTGCGGCACGGCCATGGAGCGGCTCATCGGCGCGGGCCGCGTGGCCGCCGTCCTGGAACTCACCCCGCACGAGTTCACCGAGGAGGTGGTGGGGGCCGGCTGGTACCGGCCGGTGGAGGCCGGCCGCCTCGCCGCCGCAGGGGAGATGGGCATTCCGCAGGTCGTGGCGCCAGGCGGCATGGAATACATGTGCTTCGGGCCCCGTGAGTCCATCCCGCCGCGCTTCCGGCTTCGGCCCACCTACTTCCACAACCCCCTGAACGCCAACGTCCGGACCAGCCGGCGGGAGATGGCGGTCGTGGGCCGCGCCCTGGCCGAGCGGCTGAACCAGGCCAAGGGTCCCGTGGACGTCGTCCTCCCCGAGAAGGGCTGGTCGATCTACGGGGCCCCCGGCGGCCCGCTGCATGACGCGGCCGCGGATGCGGCTTTCGTGCGCAGCCTGACGCGGGGTCTGCGCCGGGACATCGCCGTCCACCGCCTGCCGCTCCACATCAACGACCCCGCCTTCGCCGAGCGCTGCTGCGACCTGCTGCGAAGGTCCCTGGCGCCCAAGCTGACTCTCCCGAATTTGTGACGGTGGAGGACACGCATGCATACGGCAACTCGAGGCAGTGAGTTCTCGATTCCCCGGACGATGAAGGCCTGGGTCCTGGACGATCCGGAGCAGCTCCGGCTGGTGGAAAAGCCTGTCCCGGCACCGGGACCGGCGGAGGTGCTGGTGCGGATAGACGCGGTGGCCATCTGCGGGACCGACGTGGAGATCATCACCAAGGGGCTGCCGGCGTGGATCCAGGGGGGCCTCCCGTTCAGGAAGAACTTCACGCCGGGCCACGAGTACATGGGCACCGTGGTCAAGCTCGGGGCGGGTGTGGACGAGTACGGGATCGGCGATCGCGTGGCGGTGGAGATACACGCCGGGTGCGGGCGCTGCGAGAGATGCCGGATGGGCATGTACACGTCCTGTCTGAACTACGGCCTCAATTATGGCGAGCACGACAAGGGGCATCGCGCCAATGGGTTCACCACGGACGGCGGGTTTGCCGAGTATGCGGTGAATCACGTCAACACGCTGGTCCACGTGCCCGACGAGATGAGTGACGAGGAGGCCACGCTGATCGTCACCGCCGGCACGGCCGTGTACGGCCTCGACGCGCTGGGAGGCCTGATCGCGGGAGAAGGCCTGGTGGTCGTCGGTCCGGGCCCGATCGGGCTCATGAGCGTGGCGGTGGGCAAGGCCCTGGGGGCCCAGCCCGTGATCCTCACGGGGACGCGCCCGTCCAGGCTGGAGCTGGGGATCAAGCTCGGCGCGGACCATGTGATCAACGTGCGGGATGAGCATCCCGTCGAGGCCGTGAGACGCATCACCCGGGGGAAGGGAGTCCAGTACGTGATGGAATGCTCGGGCGCCCCCAACGCCCTGAACGAGGCCATGGATATGGTCAATCGGGGAGGCCGGATCTGCCTCGCCGCCTTCCCGGGGGAGCCGGCGCCCGTGGACCTGGCCAAGCTCGTGCGCAACAACATCTACGTCTACGGCATCCGGGGCGAAGGCAAGAGCGCCACCCACCGCGCCGCCGCCCTCATGGCCCAGAAACGGTTCCCCGCCAAGCTCATCCACACCCACACCTTCAGCCTGAAGGACGTGCCGACCGCCTTCAAGTACTTCCGCGAGAGGATCGAGGACGCCATCAAGGTGGTTGTCAAGGTGCACTGAGGTACCGCTCGGCGGAGACCGTCGTCCGGCGACACGTCTCTCCCAAGCCCTGATCACAGGGTCCAACAGAAGAAAGGAGCATCCACATGACAGGCCTGCCGAAGTACGATCTCTTGGAGCTGCCCTGGACCGACGTCGCCGATTGGATCAAGGCGGGCAACGACGTGGTGATGATCCCCATCGGGAGCTGCGAGAAGCACGGCAACCACGTGCCCCTGGGGGTCGACTCGTACACCACCATGGGAAGCGTGGAGCGGGCGGCGGTGAAGGCCAAGGTGGTGTATGCGCCGCTGATGCCCTTCGGCCACTCCCCCCACCACATGGGTGAGGCCGGGTGGGGGACGGGCAGCATCTCCCTGCCGGCCGAGGTGTATCGGCAGGTGCTCTACGCCCTCGGGCGGAGCCTGATCTTCGCCGGCTTCAACAAGCTGGTGTACGTCACGCATCACGGCACCAACATGGGCCCGCAGGGGGATGTGCTGCGGACGCTGCGGGCGGAGACCGGGTGCTTCTGCGCCTTCTACAAGACCCCCACGGAGCGGGAGTGCGCCGTCGTGGCCGACCTGCTGCAGGGGCCGCCGGAAGAGACCCCGGGCTGGCACGCGGGAGAGCTGGAAACGTCCACCTGCATGGCCTATCTGAAGGAGAAGGGGCTGTACGAGGGCTCCGTCCTGATGGAGCGAGCCAAGCAGGATCGGGCCCACGCCCCCAAGTGGATGGGGCCGGCCTTCTCCAAGAAGGACGGCACGAACACCGTGATCTTCCGCGGATCGGAGAACATCTTCGTGCCGATGCTCCACCACGAGTACTCGGATATCGCCACCATCGGCAACCCGCTGCGCTCCAGCGTCGAGCAGGGCTTTGCGCTCTTCGAGCGGATCAGCGACCACCTGGCCGCCTTCCTGGAGGAGGTGAAGACGTTCGACTTCCAGGTCCCGATGGAGAAGCGGGATTGGCCGGGCCGCTTCTGGCGCGGCTAGCCATGGGCACGCAGTCGGCGTGCCGGGGTCGCCGCCCGGCCGGGCCTGGCCGGTGGAAGGGAGGACACCCGTGGGAACCGATAGCGTTGTGGCGGCCCTGACCGAGGAACTGGTGGCCACCTGTCGCAAGGCGTTCCAACGCGGCCTGGTCGGGGGCGCGGGCGGCAACATCAGCGTCCGCGTCCCGGACCGGGATGAGGGCCTCATCTCGGCGACCGGCGTCTCGCTGGGGGACATCACGCCCGCCACGGTGGTGCGGGTGGACCTCAAGGGGCAGGTGGTGGAGGCGCAGGGGGGGTGCCGCCCGTCCAAGGAGACCGGGTTTCACGTCTGCATCTACCGGCTCCGCCCGCAGGTGGGAGCCGTGGTGCATCTGCACCCGCCATTCGCCACGGCCTTCGCCGTGCGGGGAAAGGAGCTGCCGCTGGTCACGGACGGCGCCATGCTGAACCTGAAGCATGTCCCCGTCGTGGGCCACGCCCCCTCCGGATCCGCCGAGCTCCACCGGATCGTGGAGGAAGGACTTCGCGCGTACCCCGAAGCCAGGGCGATCCTCATGGAGCGCCACGGCATGTTCAGCATGGGGCCGAACCTCACGGTGGCCTACAACCTGGCCGATCTGGTCGAGGACACGGCCAAGATCGCGCTCTTGTCCCGGCTCATCCCGGGGTGAGCCCCGCCCGGCGGGGCGTATGGCACGGGGCACGGAGGGAGGAGATGATGGAGATGCTCTCGCTCTACCGACACATGCATCTGGGGATCGTTCACTTCAAGGCCTTTCCGGAGGTGGAATTCGGCCAGGGTCCCACGGTCATGCTGGACACCCTCAGGAAGATCGCGCAGGACGATTTCTTCACCGCCGTGGAGATCGGCCCCTCCCGGGACGTCCGCATCCGGCACCAGGTGCGGCAACTCCTGGAGGTCTCCCACCTCACCGTCTGCTACGCGACGCAGCCCACCGTCCTGGGAGGAAAGCTCAACCCCAATTCCTTGGATCCGGCCGAGCGGCGACGGGCCGTGAGCGCCCTGAAGAACTGTGTGGATGAAGCCTACGACGTGGGCGCCTCGTGGGTTCGCCTCCTCTCCGGCAAAGACCCCGGGGACGTCAAGCGGGACGAGGCCAAGAAGGTGCTCAAGGACACCCTCCGCGAGGTGCTGGACTACGCCAAGCAGGAAGGGGACATGCGGTTCACCTTGAAGATCTTCGACCGGGCCATCGACAAGTGCGCCCTCATCGGCCCCTTCGCCGACGCCGCCGAGATCGCCCGGGAGCTCTGCCCCGAGTACCCGAACTTCGGCCTGCTGGCGGACCTGTCGCACTTCCCGCTCCTGGGAGAGCGGCCCGAGGACGCCATCCCGCTGGTCAAGGAGTTCCCCCTTCACTTCCATCTCGGGAACTGCGTGATGCGGGACCGGCGGCACCCCGCCTACGGCGATCTCCAGCCGCGATTCGGCATCCCCGGCGGTGAGGTTGACGTGCCGGAGGTGCGAAGCTACTTCCGCCTCCTCCTGGACCACGGCCTGCTGAACCCCGAGAATCCGCCCGTGGTCAGCGCAGAGGTGCGGCCGCTCTTGGCGGAGGAGAACTCGGAGTTGATCATCGCCAACGCCAAGCGGGTGATTCGCCAGGCGTGGGCCGGCCTGTAAGCCCGATGCTGTTCACCTATGGTTCGTGAGCGGTGCCGGGTTCAGGCAAGTCCCCCCGTCCCCCCTTTGCCAAAGGGGGGCAGAGGGGGGATTTTGGTCAAAAGGGGCGAGGGGGGATTTCCGGACTGGGGAGATACGCGAGCAGCACTGCCCCCAAGTCATTTTCGGAGGTGGGATCCATGCGACGGGAGCGGAGAAAGACCCTGCGTCGACTATCATGCTTCTCGATCCTGATCCTTGGCGGGTTCCTGGCCAGCCCTCGACTCGGGGAAGCCGCCTCGTTTCCCGCGAAGCCCATCGAGATGACCGTGCTCTTCGGCGCCGGCAGCGGCGCCGATCTGCTGGCGCGGAAGCTGGCCGACGCCGCCGGCAAGGACCTCGGACAGTCGATCCTGGTCGTCAACCGGACGGGGGCGGGAGGGGCCATCGGGTACAACTACCTGCGGGGACAGGCGCCCGACGGGTATGCCATCGTGTGGAACTCGAACAGCATCAGCACCGCCTACCACGCGGGCAACATGACCTTCGACTACACCGCCTTCAGCGGCGTGGCGGAGCTGACCACCGAACCGGTCAGCCTGGCCGTGAAGGCCGACGCGCCCTGGAAGGACATCGGCGAGTTCGTCGCCTACGCCAAGCAGAATCCGGGGAAGGTCAGGATCGGCAATTCCGGTCGGGGGAGCTTCACCCATCTGACGGGCGTCGCCCTGGAGAACGTGACCGGCGCCAAGGTCATCCATGTCCCCTTCGGGCAAGCCCTGGCGGTGGCCACGCTGCTGGGCGAGAAGATCGAGGGGAGCATCCAGCTCCCGGCCGAGATCGTGGCCCAGGTGCGCGGCAAGCAGGTCAGGGTCCTGGCGGTCACAGGCGACAAGCGCCTGCCCTCCCTTCCGGAGGTGCCCACATTCAAGGAGATGGGCATCGACCTGACGCTGTCTCTCTGGAGGGGCATCGCGGTCCCGAAGGGGACGCCCGAACCCGTGATCGCACGGCTGGAGGCGGCCTTCAGGGCGGCCGCGGAGAGCCAGGCGTTCCGGGACTTCGCCACCGAGATGGGGGCCACCATCGAGTTCCGTGGGGCCAAGGCCTTTGACCAGTTCATCGCCGTGCAGGACAAAGAGCTGGCCGGGTTGATGGAC
This sequence comes from Methylomirabilis sp. (SeqCode), assembly GCA_035455275.1. GTDB lineage: Bacteria > Methylomirabilota > Methylomirabilia > Methylomirabilales > 2-02-FULL-66-22 > 2-02-FULL-66-22. The sequence goes on from DATIFO010000234.1 coordinate 24,619, forward strand.
CAGATCGGGATGAAGAAGCAATAATCCGGGGCGCACAGAGATGGACCGGAGCGGTGATCCTCGCAAGGACTCGCTGAGCAGCGCCGTCCTGCTCCTGATGGGGGGTGGCTACCTCTGGTACGATCTTCGCTACCCCCTGGACACGCTCGACAATCCGGGACCCGGGATCTTCCCACTCGCCGTCGGCCTGCTGCTGGTCAGCCTGGCGGCGCTTCAACTGGCCCGGTGTGGACGGGTGCTCCTGGCGAGGCCCAGCGCGACACCCGGCGACCCGCGCGTCTCACCCGGGTCCCCGCCGGATCCGGCGCAGTCCGAGCACGCACCCTGGCTGATGGTGGGAATCCTGGTCCTGTATCTCCTGGTCGTGAACTGGATCGGCTTTCGGACTTCCACCTTCATCCTGGTCGTCCTGTGCAGCAAGCTCATGGGGACTCCGGGCTGGATACGGCCGATCACCCTGGCGGCCGGTCTCCTCCTGGCGTGTCATGTGCTGTTTTCTGTCTGGCTGAAGGTGCCGCTGCCGACTGGAACTCTCATGTCGCGGTGAGGAGAACGCGTAGCGTGGCCGACGGCGGCATCCTCTCGGGGCTGCTCATCAGTCTCCAGCCGACGAACCTCCTCGCCTGCTTCCTGGGCGCGCTGCTCGGGACGCTGGTGGGCGTCCTGCCGGGTCTGGGTCCCGCCGCCGCCATGGCCCTCTTGCTCCCCGTCACCGCCGGGCTGGGTCCCACGGGCGGCCTCATCATGCTCGCCGGCATCTACTACGGGTCCATGTACGGGGGCTCGACCACGTCCATCCTGGTCAACGTCCCCGGCGAGCCCGCCAGCGTCGTCACCGCCATCGATGGGTACCGGATGGCCCGGAAGGGTCGGGCGGGAGCCGCGCTGGCCATCGCGGCCATCGGGTCGTTCGTGGCCGGGACAGTCAGCGTGATCGCATTGCAGCTCTTCGCCCCGTGGGTGGCACAGGCGGCGCTGGCCTTCGGGCCGGCCGAATACTTCGCGTTGACGCTGCTGGGCGTGATCCTGCTGTCGAATCTGAGCGGACGCTCGGGCCTGAAGTCGCTCCTCATGGTCACGGCCGGGATCATGCTGTCCACGGTCGGAATGGACCCGCTGGGGGGGACGGGGCGCTTCACCTTCAACTACATCCCGGCCCAGGCGGGACTGAGCTTTGTCGCCGTGACCACGGGCCTGTTCGGGGTGGCGGAGGTCCTGTCCCTCATGGCGAAACGGCATGATCAGGCTGCCCTGCTGCCGGTGAAGTTTCGCGAGCTGTATCCGACTCGGGAAGAGCTGAGGCGATCGGTCCCCCCGATACTCCGGGGCGGCGTCCTGGGGTTCCTGGTGGGACTCCTGCCGGGGCCCGCGGCCACCCTCGCCTCCTTCGTCTCGTACGGGGTCGAGCGAAGGTTGTCCAAGCGCCGGGAGGAGTTCGGCCAGGGGGCCATCGAGGGGGTCGCCGGACCGGAGGCTGCGAACAACGCGGCCTGCGGAGGCGGCATGGTGCCCCTGCTGTCGCTCGGGCTGCCGTTCACGCCGGCCACCGCCGTTCTCCTGAGCGGGATGCTCCTCCTGGGTGTCACACCCGGCCCCTTCCTCCTGCGGGATCACCCCCAGGTGTTCTGGGGCGTCATCGGCAGCTTCTATGTGGGCAACGTGATGCTGCTGATCCTGAACCTCCCGCTCGTCGGGATCTTCGCCCGCGTGGCGCAGATTCCCTCCAACCACCTCATGCCGGGCGTCCTGGTCCTGTGTATCGTGGGAGCGTACGGGGACAACAACACCCTGTTCGACGTCTGGGTCATGCTGGGGGCAGGCGTGACGGGCTATCTCCTGCGCCGGTACGATTTCGAGCCTGCCCCGCTGGTGCTGGGACTCGTGCTCGGCCCCATCATGGAACGCTCCCTCCTGCAGGCCTTGACCATGGAGCGGGGGAACGTGAGCGGGCTCTGGGCCTCGCCCGTGTCCGGCGTCATTCTGGCGCTCGCGCTCCTGGCGGCCAGCCTGCCGCCGATCGTGAGGTTGGCCTCCCGGCGACTCGTCCGGTGGCGTCGCCCCTTCTCGCAGGCGCAGCCCGTTCCCGGCGCGAATCGGGCTCGGGAGGATTGAGGAGTCGTCCCAACCGGTCCGGTGCATCCCCAAATCGCCCAGCCCCCCGGGGCCGAGGTGGCCATGACCGCGGCAGGATTCCTGGATGATCTGGTGGTATGGGCTGCTCGTGGTCTCCCGGATCATGGTCAGGTGGCGGGCAATTTTTCCCTTGACAGCCTCGCCAGGCCACAGGTATACACGGCCCGTATGACACAACTCATTTCCGTATCACGCAACTCAAGCCTCGCCGGACGCCCGGCCTTCCGTTACCCGGTCAGGGCCGTGGACAAGGCGCTCCGGATCCTGGAGACCCTCGGGGAGGAATCCGGAGATCTCGGATTGGTGGAGCTCAGCCGCCACCTGGAGATCGAGAAGAGCACGCTGCATCGCCTCCTGGGAACGCTGGAGGCGCGGCGCTTTGTCCGGCGTGACCCCTTGTCGCTACGCTACTCCCTCGGGATTCGGATGCTCGAGCTCGGGACGGCCGTCACGACTCGCAGCGCCTTAGGGCGTGCGGCGACGCCCGTGCTGGACCTCTTGGCGGTGCGCTCCCGGCAGACGGTGAATCTGGCGGTCCTGGACGGGGATGAGATCCTCTACCTGGCCAAGCGGGAATCCCCCGACCCTCTCCGGCTGACCGTCGAAGCCGGCCGTCGCCTTCCGGCCCACTGCACGGCCCTGGGCAAGGCCATCCTGGCGTTTCGACCGCCCGCGGAGGTCCGCCGTCTCTTCAGCCGGAGGAAACGACTCCGACAGTTCACGCCCAACACCATCACGAACCCACGCGAGATTCTCGACCATTTGGGGGAGGTCCATCGCACCGGCGTGGCGGTGGACCGCGAGGAATTGATCCTGGGCCTGCGGTGTGTGGCGGCCCCGATCTTGGACTTCACCGGCTACGCCGTGGCGGCCATGAGCATCTCAGCCCCGGCCGTGACCCTCGGCGACGAGCGCGTGGCCGAGCTGCAGCCCCTGTTGACGGAGGCAGCGGCCGAGGTTTCGAGGGCGTTGGGCGGCCCGGCCAATCCCCGGCGACCGGCACGGTAGGCGGATCGGACTGGCGCGCGGCGTTCGCCCCGTCGCGCAGGGGAGGGAGTGACGTTGGATGAGACCAGAAGGAGACAGGCGCTGGACACCCTGGCCATCGGCGACACGGCACGCTTCCGCAAGACCGTGAGCGAGGCGGACGTGTACGGCTTTGCCGGCATCACCGGCGACATGTACGGGGTCCACGTCGATGAGGAGTTCGCCAAGACGACGCGCTTCGGCGGGCGCATCGCCCATGGGGCCATGGCGGTGGGGTTCCTCTCCACGGTGGTGGGCCAGATCGCCGCCCGCGTCCCCCCACCCGGCGCCGTCTCCTACCGATACGACGTCACCTTCACCGCTCCCATCCGCTTCGGGGACACCATCCTGGCCGAGGTCCGGGTGGCCGAGAAGAACCCCGAACGCCACGAGGTCATCCTGGACGCCCGCTGCAGCAACCAGTGTGACGAGACGGTGGCGAAGGGCAGGCTGATCCTGAAGGTGATCTGAGGGCGATACTGGAGATCCCGAGACAGGAGGGCGCAGTCAGGGAGACGGCGGGCGCGTGCGGCCAGCGCCCATTCAGTCATCGAACCGGTCGAGGAAGGACGCCGATGGATTTCGATCTGACCGATGCGCAACGCATGATCCGGGATATGGCCCGCGAGTTTGCAGAGCACGAGGTGAAACCCGTGGCCGCGGAGATCGACCGGACCGACGAGTTCCCCTGGAAGCTGTTCCATCGGATGGGGGAGCTGGGTCTGCTCGGGATGACATTGCCCGAGGAGTATGAGGGGTCGGGCGCGGATACGGTGAGCTGGTCACTGGTGGAGGAGGAGTTGGCCCGCGCCTCGGCCGCGGTGGCGGATGCGCAACTATTGAGCAAGTTGATAGGCGACATGATCCTTCGCAACGGGACCGACGTGCAGCGGCGGAAATACCTCCCTCCCCTGGCCCGGGGAGAGAAGATCTGCGCCATCGCCCAGACCGAGCCGGGGGCCGGCTCCGACGTCGCGAGTCTCCAGACCACAGCCCGCCGGGAGCGAGAGGGGTACGTGCTGAACGGGACCAAACGCTTCATCACGGCGGCCGGCGTGTGCCACATGGCCATCGTCGTCGCCACGGTGGATTGCACCAAGGGTCACCGGGGCATCACCCTCTTCCTCGTCGAGGACGGGACGCCGGGCTTCCTGCGCGGCTCCAAGGACAGCCTCATGGGCGTGCGGGGATTGGCCACCGGGGAGCTCGTGCTCGAGGACTGCTGGGTGCCGGAGGAGAACCGGCTCGGGCCCGAGGGGGAGGGGTTCAAGCTCGGTATGATCTCCCTGGACAGCGGGCGCATCGGCATCGGATCCCAAGCCCTCGGCCTGGCCCAGGCGGCCATGGAGGAGGCGATCCGCTATGCCAGGAGCCGGGTGGCCTTCGGGCAACCCATCGCCAATTTCCAGGCGCTCCAGATCATGATCGCCGATATGTCCACCCGGATCGAGGCGGCCCGGCTCATGCTCCGCAAGGCGGCGTTCCTCCGGGATCAGGGCCGGCCCTTCAGCCGCGAGGCGGCGGAGGCGAAGCTGTTCGCGTCGGAAGTCCTCGTGCAGGTTGCCGCCGACGCCCTCCAGATCCACGGCGCGTACGGCTACTCGACCGAATTCCCCATCGAGCGGATCTACCGGGATGCGAAGCTGTACCAGATCTGGGAGGGCACGAGCCAGATCCAGCGGTTGGTCATTGCCCGGCATTTGCTGCGCTAGCGTGGACAGGTGCCGCAGGCGATTTGCCGGCCAGGCAGCGCAACTGCGGGTGCCCATCGATCCCTCGAGGACACAGGGCGGCATGGAGGGAAACCCAAGCAACAACAACTGACAGGGTAAGATCGGTCATGCGCTCGCGAGGGAAGCAGTAACCGAGAGTCGCACTGGCCGGAGACTGCAATTCGGAGAGGAGCCGGAGCAGGGAGGACTCCAGAGCTTCTGCTGCCGACCGGCAGTCTTCACTTTGGGTGCAACCACCCTCATCACGGCGACTTCCTGAATCGCCGCACAGCGCACACCGAAGACCTGGCGTGCTGACAGGGAGGATCGGTGCGCCGGAGCAACTGGACTACGGGGCGGATCCGTGAGAATGTGTCCTCACACAAGGAGACAAGGAGGTCTGCATGTCTGAGCATACCGATCATTCGACCTTCGAAATGCTCGCCACGGGACGGCCAAGCCGCCGCCGGTTCCTGAAGATCCTCGGAGGGGCGGGGCTCGCCGGATGGAATACGGCCAGCCTGCCTCAGCTTGCCCGCGCACAGGCGCGTACCCGGTTGACTGTGGGATATATGCCTCACCCCATCCAGGTGCAGCAGTTGGACTGGATGGAGAAGGGCGCCAAGGCGCTGGGCATCGATCTGGAAGCGCCCGCCATCTCGTACATCGACTACGTCCAGTCCATGACCGCGCAGTTTCTGGGCCCCCGCAACCGGTACCAGATCATCTGGAATAACGACGACTGGGGGCAGCTCTTCGGTCGGTTCCTGGATCCGCTGGAGGATGGCGTGAAGCCTGTCTGGGCGGAGGACCGAGCCTGGATGATGCGGGATCGAGGCAAGCTGACAGCGGCACCCTTCGTCCTGACTGCGGGGGTGATGTTCTACCGCACCGACCTGATCGCCGAGAACGAGGTACCGAAGACCCTGGACGAGCTGGTCGAGGCCTCAAAGAAGGCGCAGGCCAAGGGGGTGAAGTGGGGCCTGATCGGGTCCTCCGGCTTCCCGCACTTGTGGTTCAGCCTCTTGTGGAGTGCCTGGTCCAACAACGCCGATCTGTTCCTGCCGTACGGGGCGCGGTCGTGGGACCAACTGGAGAAGGGTGGCTGGACGCCGGGGGTGACCCAGAAGGAATTCATCAACACCGTGGAATGGTGGTGGGACGCCGTGCACACGCACAAGATCGCCCCGCCCGTCATGGCATCAGGCAGCACCCGGACCGATACCGACGCCGTCTTCATGCAAGGCGACGCAGCGTTCGCCTTCCAGGACAGCACGGTCCTGCAGACGTACCGGAACAAGGACAAGTCGAAGGTGCCTGACAAGGTCGGCTTCGCCGGCCATCCGCGGGGACCCCATGACAAGAAGGGGCAGATGGGCTGGGCGGATAACTGGTCCTGGTCGGTGCCCAAGAACAACCCTGCCGATATCAAGAAACGAGGCAAGGAGTTGATCAACTGGGTCATCGGCAACGCCGATGCCCAGAAGGAGGTCTGGGGCAAGGTCGGGGGGATCCCTGCCAACGTGCAGGTGCAGAAGCAGTTGATCGCCAGCGACCCCGAGTACAAGCGGCTGCACGCCGTCACCGTCGGGGCGCCCAATATGATCCACTCCGCCTACTACTGGCCGCTCTGGCCGGAGATCCACTCGCTGGCTTCCAAGGCCTTCACCGAGGCGCTGACGGGGTCGCGGGAAAAAATCCCGCAGGTCATGGAGGGGCTGGCGAAGGACTTCAAGCTCCGGGCGCCGGTGAAACAGCGGTAGCGCGAGGCTGAGGGCGAGGGAACGCGGACGATGATAATCCATCCCGACAAGATGCGCTCCACGTCAGGGGCGTCCAAGGTCGAGGCCGCTGGCGATCGTTCCAGGTTCGCCGGGAGCGACGACGAATCCGTCATCCGCGGTTCCCTTGCCCGCCGCCACACCTGGCGGCGGCGGATCGGCAGGCGAAGCGATGCCCTGTTCCCCTACGAACTGATCCTCCTCCCGGCCCTGGCGATGCTGGTCTTCCAGATGGTCCCGGTGGTCCACGGCATTCTCATCAGCCTCCAGGACTTCAGTATCTGGAATCCCGAGCCGGTCTTCGTGGGGCTCTGGAACTACTCCCGCGTGCTGTCGAATCCCCTCTTCTACCTCGCGCTCAAGAACACAGGGCTCTTCCTGGTCCTGGCGGTCGGACTCGAGTTGGTCTCCGGCCTGTGCATCGCCCTCTTGATCAACAAGCCGTTTCCCGGGGAACGGGTGGTCCGGATCCTTCTGCTCTTCCCCCTGCTGGTAGCCCCGGTAGTGGCGGGCCTGATGTTCTACTGGATGTTCAACGCCGAGTTCGGGTTCATCAACAAGATCCTCGGCCTCAGCGGGCTTCCCACCGTCCTCTGGTTCAACCGACCCTGGACAGCATTCCTCATCATCGTGCTGGCGGATGTCTGGACCTGGACGCCATGGTTCACCCTCCTGCTCTACTCGGCCCTTCAGACGCTGCCCCCGGAACCGGTCGAGGCCGCCCGCCTGGACGGGGCGAACGCCTGGCAGATCTTCCACCACATCACACTTCCCCTGCTGTTCCCGGTGGCGTCGTTCACGGTCCTGATCCGGTCCTTCGATGCCTTCCGGGTGTTCGATGTGGTCTGGACCATGACCGGCGGGGGGCCGGGGAACGCCACGGAAGTCTTCGGAACCTTCGTCTATCGTATCGGGTTGCTCACGGTGAACTACAGCGAGGGGGCCGCTGCCGCCATGATCGGGGCGGTGATCATCATGGTGGTCGGCCTCGTGGTGTACCGCACCTTCTCCCGGATTGTCTGGGGGCGGACGGCGAGCTGAGAACGATCCCGGTCTTCAAGCCGGGCGAGAGGGAAGAGGGATGCGCGAGCGACGCGGGGCACGGAACCTGAGGATCTCGATCATCTATCTGGTGACCTTCGGCTTCCTGGTGCCGGTCCTGTACCTGACCCTTACCGCATTCCGCAAGCCACAGGCGGTGTTCTATGTCCTTGAGTCCGGTTTGGACTTCTCCATCCGCAACTTCACCGACGCGCTGAGCTGGCGCGGCGTGCCCATCAAGGAGGCGTTCGTCAACAGCGCCTTGATCACAACAGCCTCCACCGTGCTGTCCTTGGTCGTCACGCTGCCCAGCGGGTATATGCTCGCCCGGCACCGGACGCGGCTGGCGCGCTCATGGTTCTTCGTCATCTACCTGGTGCGGGCCGTGCCCTACGTGAGCTGGGTGCTGCCGCTGTTCCTGCTGGCCCAGCAGATGGGGTTCTATGACACGTACTTCGGCATCATCGTCGCCCAGGCCGCGTTCCATGTGGCCTTCTATTCCTGGATCCTGAAGGGCTTCTTTGAAGCTGTCCCTCACGATGCGGAGGAAGCGGCGCTGCTGGACGGATGCTCCCGTTGGGGAGCTTTCTTCCGCATCGCCGTCCCGCTGGCGATTCCGGGCGTGGTGGCGGCGGGAATCCTCGGATGGATCTGGGGGTGGAACGAATTGCTCATCGCCCTCTTCTTGACCACTGAGACGATACCCATGTTCGCCAAGACGGTCTCCAGTTTCATCACCGAGATGGGTGTCGAGTGGGGCCGGATGGCGGCCACCGGAGTGATGGCGACAGTGCCGGCGATCGTCGTGACCGCCCTGTGCTACCGGTACATCGTGGCCGGTCTGGGAGGCGTTCACAAGAAATGAGGCGATCTGCACCGGTGACATGGCGGGTTCTCGAACGTGGGAACCCATCAGGGTTTCCCCTTCTGCACCGCGTGGTATTCGTTGCAGGAGGTGATCTGGCCGCAGGCGGACCGCTTTCGCCCCCCGGATCTCGTGATCGGGGTCGGCTCCTGAAGCGTCTCCCGGGGCAACCCGTCCACGTCGGAGGGCCCTGACGAGCCGAGGGCGAGCACCCCCAGGGGGCCGCCGTTCTCATCACAGGCAGGAGAAGGCACCATGAAACTGGAAGGGCAAGTGGCCCTCGTCACCGGAGGTTCGCGCAGCATCGGTCGGGCCGTCGCCCTCGGCTTTGCCCGCGAGGGGGCGGATGTGGCCGTGAACTACGTGCGTCACGCCGAGGAGGCCCGGGCTGCGGTGCAGCAGATCCAGGCCCTGGGGCGCCGCGCCATGGCCGTCCGGGCAGACACCTCCCGGCGGGACCAGGTGCACGCCATGGTGGAGGAGGTGGCGCGGGTCCTCGGCCCGATCGAGATCCTGGTCAACAACGCCGGCGTCCAGAAGCGCGTGTACTTCCTGGACCTGGGTGAGGAGGACTGGGACTGGATGCTGGGCGTGAACCTGAAGGGGTGCTACCTGGTCGGGCAGGCGGTGGCCACCGGGATGAAGGCGCGCGGACGGGGGAAGATCATCAACGTCTCCTCGGTGGCGGCGGGGGCGCCGGCCATGCGGATGACCGCCTACTGCGTCTCGAAGGCCGGGGTGTCCATGCTGACCAAGTGCATGGCGCTGGAACTGGCTCAGCACGGGATCCGGGTGAACGCCCTGGCCCCGGGCCTCACGCTCACCGACATCAACCGGAAGGACCTGGAGGACGAGGCCTTTCTGAAGGCCCGGCTGGCAAGGATTCCTCTCGGGAAGGTAGGCGCGCCCGAAGACCTGGTGGGGGCGGCCGTCTTCCTGGCATCGGCCGACTCGGATATGATGACGGGAATGACCCTCCAGGTGGACGGCGGGGCGGGGATCGCGTGATGAGCTAGCCGGCAGCGGGCAGATCGCCAAGCGCAAAGAGCATAGCGCAAAGCGCAGAGCGCCAAGCGCCAAGCGCATCGGGACCGACGCCATGCGCCATGCGCTATGCGTCAAGGCAGTGCGCTATGCGTCAGGGGCGGGGGAAGGAGGCTGGGGTGGCGAAGGTGGCGCTGGTCACGGGAGGGGCAGCGGGCATCGGCCATGCCATCGCCACGCGACTGGGGCTGGCGGGTTACGATATCGCCATCGCCGACGTGGACGAGGCGGGTGCGGACCGCGCCGCCCGGGGGCTGCACCGGGATGGCCGGCGGGCGACCGCCATTGTCTGCGACGTCGGCGACCCGGCGGCCGTCCGCAGGATGGTCGAGAGCGCCGCACGAGCCCTGGGCGACATCGACCTGCTGGTCAACAACGCGGGGATCGCGCGCCTGGGTCCGCTGGCGACTTTTCCCGAGAAGGACTGGCGGGAGCTGTTCCGCGTGAACGTGGACGGGGTCTTCTTCTGCTGCCAGGTGGTGCTCCCGGGGATGCTCGAGCGTCGGCGGGGCAACATCGTCAACATCTCCTCGTGGAACGGGAAGCTGGGCGCCCCAAATTTCGGGGCCTATAGCGCCACCAAGGCGGCCGTGATCTCGCTCACGCAGGCCCTGGCGCGGGAGGTGGCGGCCCGGGGCATCCGGGTGAACGCCGTCTGCCCGGGGATCGTGGCGGGCACCCCCATGCGAAGAGAGGTCGAGCGCCTGGGGGAAGCCCTCGGGCTTCCTCCCTCCGCGGAGCGCGCCAAGTTGATTCCCCTGGGACGGCTCGCCACGCCCGAGGACATCGCCAGCGCGGTGGCCTTCCTGGCCTCGGAGGAGGCTGCCTACATGACCGGCCAGGCGATCAACGTGACCGGAGGGCTGTGGCTGCACTGAGCGCCTTACGAAATACGAATTACGCACTACGATTTCCTCGTTGAGTCAGGGTGGGGAATGGAGCGGACGAGGACGCCCGAAGAGGGGCTCACGCCGGTCCTGCAGCGGGTCGAGAGCAGTCTGCAGCAGGCGACCTTGCAGGACATCTTCCCGCACGCTGCGCCCTCGGCCACCGGGGTGTGGGAAGGCACGCGGGAGGGGATGTGGACCAGCGGGTTCTGGGCGGGCCTGCTGTGGCAGCGGGCCGCGCTGACAGGCAGGCCGGGGGACGCGGAGGCAGCCACGGCGTGGACGCTGCGCCTCACTCCCCACGTCGACCACACGACCCACGACATCGGGTTCGTGTTCTCGACCTCCGCCGTCCTGGGCTGGGAGGTCGGTCGGGTTGCCGCGTGCCGCGACCTGGCGCTCCAGGCGGCCGATCGGCTGGCGGGCATGTGGAATCCCGCGGCCGGGGTCATCCCCGTCGGTCCCCAGGCGGAGATCGCCGCAGGGCTGGACGACGTGACGATCGACTGCATGGTGAACCTCCCGCTCCTCTGGTGGGCGTGGAAGATCACGGGGGAGGAACGATTCAGGCAGATCGCCACGTCCCACGCGGATCGGACTGCCGAATGGCACGTCAAGCAGGACGGGCGGGTCATCCAGTCCACGCACTTCGATCCGCAGACGGGGCGGATGACGAAGCAAGAGACTCATCAGGGCTCGGGGACAGAGGGATGCTGGACCAGAGGGCAGGCCTGGGGGATCTACGGCTTTGCCGCGGCCTATGCGGCGACGGGCGAGGAGCGCTTCCTGAGGGTGGCGGATCGGGTGGCGACCTATTACTTCCAGCGGGCCGGAAGCGACCTGGTGCCCTTCTACTGCTTCGACGATCCCGCCAGGCCGAATGTCCCGCGGGATTCATCGGCGGCGGCCATCACCGGCGCGGGACTCGCGATCCTGGCGGAGCACACGAAGGAGTCCTTGTGCTGCCAGCGGTCGCGGGACAGGGCCGAGGCGCTCCTGTCCGCGATGGTCACGGACTACCTGACCCCCCGCGACCGGGAAGACCCGCGGCCGCCCGGGATGCTCCTGCATGGGTGCTACAACCAGAAGCACGGCTGGCAGACCGACCACGAGCTGGTCTGGGGGGATTATTTCTTGCTGGAGGCGCTGCGGGCATGGGCCCGCTGGAAAGACCAGGGGAAAACGCCCTGACCCCACGTGGGGAGGGCGAGGATGAAGGAAGGGGTGCATGGCGCCGAAGATCGTCACGGCTTCCCAGGCGGCGCATCTGATCCCGGATGGGGCGACCGTCGCCCTGTGCGGCTGCCTCTCGGTCCTGGAACCGGATGCGGTGCTCCGGGGGATCGAGGACCGCTTCCTCAAGGAGGGTCATCCCCGGGACCTCACGGTGATCCATCCGGTGATGGTGGGCAGCGCCAAGGGCGCGGGCATCAACCGGCTGGCCCACGACGGCCTCATGCGGCGGGTGATCGGGGGGTCGTTCAGCATCTTCGCGGACTACGAGATCACCGGGATGATCAAGCAGGGCCGGGTCGAGGCCTACAACCTGCCCATCGGGACCATCTTCCACTGGCTGCGGGAGAGCGGGGCGGGGCGGCCGGGGCTTCTCACCCCTGTGGGACTCCACACCTATCTCGATCCCCGCGTCGAGGGAGGCCGGGCGAACGAGGCGGCGCAGGGGGCCTTGTGCCAGCTCGTGGAATTCGCGGGGAGGGAGTGGCTCTTCTATCCCGCGCTGCGGGTGGACGTGGCGATCATCCGCGGGACCTCGGCCGACCTGCGGGGGAACATCTCCGTGGAGCACGAGCCGGCCTCGCTCGGCATCTACCATCTGGCGCTGGCCGCGAAGCATTCCGGGGGAGCGGTCATCGCACAGGTGAAGCGGCAGGTGGAATGCGGGAGCGTCCACCCTCGTCTCACCGTCGTCCCGGGGGGCCTGGTGGACGCGATCGTGGTGGATCCGGCCCAGCCCCAGACCGTCAGCGGAGAGCACCCGGAGCTCTCCGGCGAGACGCGCATCCTGCTGCATGCCGACCCCGTCCCGCTGAGCGTCAGCTCGGCCATCGCCCGGCGCGCCATGCAGGAGGCGGGGGACGGCCAGCTCGTCAACCTGGGTTACGGGGTGCCCGCCCTGATTCCGGCGCTCGGGTTCCCCGCGCGGCTGCACGAGCGCCTGGCCTTCAGCATCGAGCACGGGCCGGTCGGCGGCCTCCCGGAGGGGATGGAGACCTTCGGGACCGCAGCCAACCCCGACATCCTGATGGACTCGACGTCCGTGTTCGATCTGTACGATGGGGGCCTGCTGGACGTCACCTTCCTGGGGATGGCCCAGGTGGACCAGGCAGGCAACGTCAACGTCGGCAAGTTCGCCCACATGGCGCCGGGGAGCGGCGGCTTCTGCAACATCTGCCACGCCACGCGGAAGATCGTCTTCTGCGGGACCTTCACCACGGGGGGCCTGCAAGCGGAGATTGTGAACGGCGAGGTCGTCATCCGGAAAGAAGGCAAGGTGAAGAAGTTCATCCGGAAGGTCGAGCAGATCACCCTGTCCGGGGAGGCCGCACGGCACAAGGGCCAGGAGGTCCTGTACGTCACCGAGCGGGCCGTCCTGCGCCTGGCGAAGGATGGCCTGGAACTCATCGAGGTGGCTCCGGGCATCGACCCCGCCGCCAGCATCCTCCCCCGGATGGAGTTCCCGATCGCGATCCCGCCGGGAGTCCGCAGCATGGACCCGGGGCTGTTCCGGTAATCACTCCTCCGGCATTGTCCGCGATTGCGGTCCGAGGTCATCCGGGAGATTGACCGGCCGGGGAGGAGAGGGCATAGTGTGGGCTCTGCGATGGCTGCCGGCGGGAGAACTTGGCCCGAGGCTGCTTCACTCGGTCCTCCGCCCAGCGAAATCCCCCCGTTCCCCCCTTTGCAAAAGGGGGGCGGAGGGGGGATTTTTGACACAGGGGGGGACGGGGGGATTTGCTTACCGGAAACGTCGAGGAGGCGGGTTGGCAACCGAGAAAGGGGAGCCATGAAAACAATGCTGGAGACACGGGTGGATCCGGCCAAGGTCCTGGCGGAGAAGAGCCGGATGAAGAAAGCGGCCATGCTGCAGTGCCTGGCCCAGAAGTTCCGGGT
>DATIFO010000235.1:0-7820 GCA_035455275.1 Methylomirabilis sp. (SeqCode)
GGCACCACTACGATGGGGCGCGAGAGATTCTCCCGGGAGCGGCCTCTGGGGAGGACGATATACGGCGACTTCGAGATGCGTACAGGACTCCGCATCGAGAGGAGGAATTTCTCTTGACACCGAAAAAACGGCCGGGTCCCCTTATGCAGGAGCAGGCGGAGCTTGCGCTGTTCCTCGGCCGAGGCCTGCTCGAAGGCTCGCGCGGTGTCCGGGGCGACGGGGATCGTGATGGCGCTCATGGCGAAACCTCTGGTGCTGGGGAGATTCCCCAGGTGACGGCTTCTACTGAATTGGAGGCGGGAATGAAAGGGAAATGAGTTAAGGCTGGTCTCCGTGACCTCCATGCCCTCCGTGGTGAGCTATTCGGACTCAGTATGACACGGGGGCGAGCTGGGCGCTGCGAATCTCCGGGACCTCGACAATCTTCACGATCTGGACTGGGTTCTCGACTGCCAGCACCAGCGCAGCAACCATCTGCTCCCGCCTCACCAGCCCGAGGCGGAGCGCAGATTCCCGTGACCACGGCTGCCTCTCAAGCAGCTTGTAGAAGGGCACCAAGGCGTAAGGCCACCAATGCGCGGGGCCCAGAATATACCAGGGGCGAAGGATTGTTGCCGGAAGGCCGCTGGCCACCACACCCGCCTCCCCTTCCTTCCTGACTTCGATGAAGGCCTTCATCACGGGCGCCGGGTGCGCCACGCTGACATAGACCAGGTGTTGCACGGCAGCCTTTCGTGCAGCCGACACGGAGGCGCGAATGGAAGCCAGATCGACATCCCGGAACTGCCGGCCCTTGAAAGGATTCGGATGGGGTGTCCCGACCAGGTGGATCATCGTATCGGCGGGCGGAATCGCCGACTCGAAGCTGGCTGCGTCGAGCGCATCCCCTAGGATTTCCGCCGCCCCCGCCGGCAGCTTGCCTGCCGAGCCGGGACGGATCAGGGCGCGCACGCTATGCCTGCGCGCCAGCAGTTCACGGATCAAGGGTCGGCCGACATAGCCTGTCCCTCCCGTGACGAAAACACTGTGCGTGCTCATGGCTGAATCAGGTTGAACTACCCGCGGCAATATGCGGCCTATCCGCTTCCGTTCTGGCCCGTCATTCCGTGCTTGACACGGAATCCAGTCCGGCTTCCTGGATACCGGCTGGAGTTTACCCCGGTGAAAACCGGGGCCGGTATCACGCACTCCCGGCAAGCCCCAGGGGAAGAACCCCCGTGTGTTCAGACGGCTTGCGGTCCTATCCGTCGCGGCGGGGCGGGCGCCCTGCCGCCTATGTGCCAATGCGAGAGGCCTGGCTCGAATCCGTGGCGAGCGGTCTTCCTGTCAAGGCTTCGGCCGGCCGGCGTCGCTCCCATCGGCCCCGTAGACCATCCGTGCGATACGCGCCTCCGCAGCAATGCCTTCGCAGCGGCGACAGGGACGCGAGGTTGAATACAGCACGGCCCCATCCAGATCCTTCCGGCCAAGAGGTGTCTGGGCGTCGCGGATCGCCTCGCGCTCGGCGTGCGCGTCCGGGTCGTTCAGCTTCACCACCCGGCTCGGCCCTTCGCCCACGAGGGCTCCATCCAGGACCACCACGGCACCATACGACTGGTCGCCCCAGGATTCGGCAAGCCGCCGCATGGCAAAGGCCGCTTCGATCCAGCGACGGTCCGCCGCGGCATCCGATGCAGCGTGCTGTTGCGCCCGCGCGAACGGACCCCTTCCCGCCAGAAAGGCCACACCTCCAAGAAGCCACGCGATGACCTTCCGTCGCGCCGGAGCACCGTCGCTCATGCCGGACCTCCCTTCAGTCTGGCGAACAAGGCTCACCGTCGTGCCCCGTCGAGGAGGTAGCAACCCCTGAGCTGGGGACACGGCGGAGTGGACCGGGCGAACTGAACGCCTGGACCGTGGACGGAGATTCTATGACTTCAGAGGGGCAAGGAGAAGAGCTTTCTGACTGGGCAGGGGTTGCTCGGAGCAGCCGAGGGGTCGGGCTCCGCGAATCCGGTGCAGGTGGTCAATGGCTCACCCACGCCTCCTCGGCCTGGAGGGCACGGACCTTGGCGGGGATGACGATCCGGTAGACGCGCTCGGGCGGAAGGGGCTCCCCCCCTGCGGTCAACAGCCGGGAAATCGGGATGCCGAAGAGACGCTCGTTCTGCTGGAGCAGCGGCCGGATCAGCCCCCAGTGGGCCGGGCTGAACGTGCCGAACCGGCCGCCGTTGAGCTGGTCCTCGCCAAGCTTCCCTCCCGGATCCCGGATGAACACCGCACCGCCCGAGGCGAGGGAGAAGAGATTGCCGCCAGGGTACGGCGTCTCGATGTCCTGCAGGCGGCCGTCGGCGGCGAACCGGATGCCGTTCAGGATCACGAACCCGCCGCCGTTCAGCGGATCGCCGGCCATGAAGCTCTCGGCGAGGTAGTCGAGGCAGGTGCCGTTGATCACGACGCGCGGTCCGCCCACGGCGTTGATGAGCGGGCGTCCGGCGGCGTTCCCCAGGACGAACACCTCCCCCCCCTTCGCCGCGTACATGAATGTCTGCCCCACGTCGCCATGGACCACCAGCCGTCCCCCCTTCATGATCTGGGCGAGCTGGTCCTGTCCCGACCCGTGCACCACGACCTCGGCGCCGTCGATCCCGGAGGCGAGGTAGTCTCCCGACGAGCCGAACACGTCGATCCGGATGTCCTGGGTCGCCGGCCCCAGCCCGTTGGCGATGAAGCGATGCCCGCGCGCCTCTGCGACGACCAGCCGGCGGAAGCCGCGGGCCACGAGGCGGACCAGCTCCCGCGCCAGGGACTCCGGCCCCTCCGGCGGGAAGCCCCGGGCCTCCACCACCATCACCTGACCGTCGGCCTCGGGACGCGGGAGCGGCCGGCCGCGCTCGTGGAATCCGAACCCCACGGAGGGTCGCTGCCGGATCGCCTGGAAGAGGGCCGAGAGCGTCCCATCAAACAGGGCGACCAGGCAGCTCCGGCGAAGCGGGCCTGTCGGGTACCGGCGATCGATCAGGAGGCCGAGGCTCTCCAGGCCCAGCCGGCGCCCCGCCTCCTCTGCGAACCACGCGGTCAGCCGATCGCAGAACCGCTGGGCATCCGCATAGCTCCAGCCCGGCGCCCGCTGGACCACGCGCGCGAGTATCTCGTCGGCACTTCCCCTGGGCTCCGCTGGCCCGTCCGCGCTCGGCGCAGGCAAGCCGCCGCTCCGCTGGCAAGCCGGGGCGGTCTCTTCCACCCGGATCGGTCGACCGAACTTGTCCGTGCACCGGAGCCGCCCCGCCCCGACCCCCTCTCGCTCGACGGTGAAGAGGAAGGCTCCGCCGTCCGCGTGGCTCCCTCCCCGCGCGTTCCAGACGAGGTCGGCCCGGCGCCAGAAGCGGCGATCCTCGGCCGCCAGGCTCTCCAGGGTGGCGTCGATCGCCTGCTTCTCGGAGGCGGCAAAGCCGATGGCCGGCCCCTCCCCTCCCGCGTCCTGCAGCGCGAAGACCTGGGGGCGCAGCATGCTGGTGTCGGTGATGCCGATCAGCCGGGTGGTCCGTGGTCCGCCTGTGCCCGGGGCCGACTGGGCGATCAGGAAGAACCAGGGCCCATCCGGGGAGCCATGGATGTGCACGGTCTGCAGCGCCCGGTAGATCTCCTGCTTCTCGGGCGGGAGCTCCGCGAAGTCCCGCTCGGTGGTGGGGGCCAGGGCCTCGATGACGTACTCCAGCGGGTACCCGTAGGTCCGGTGCAGGAGGTCGAACATCAGGACCGAGACCTCGGTGTCGGTGAGGAACAGGGGCTCGATGTGCCGCTGGGCCAGGTAGGTGCAGACCGAGGCGTAGTTCGCGAAATCCCCGTTGTGCACCAGGGCCTCGTGCAGGCCCACGAACGGATGGGCACCGCCCGGATGCCACACCCGCCCCTTGGTGGGGTAGCGGTGGTGGCCGATCCAGACGTGCGCGTGGACATCCTCCAGGCCGTAGGAGCGGATCACGTCGTCCCCGTAGCCCACCATCTTGAGCGCCAGGAGGTCCTTGCCGTGCGAGAGCACGAAGGCCCGCTTCTCGCCCAGCGAGCTGTACCAGCCCCGGCTGAGCCGGAAGCTGTTCTGGTAGACCAGCTCGTCCAGGAGGGCCTCCCGGGGTAGGCCGGCCAGGTCCGGGCCTGCGGCGAACGCCTGCAGGGCGTCCGGGCGGACGCGGACGAAGTAGGCCACGGCCTGCGGCGGGGGGACCGGCAGCCCCGGGAGATCCCTCACGGGGAACCTCACGACGTGGTCCACCTGGAAGGTCGGGTGAATGTGCTCGGCCTCCACGTCCGGGCGGGCCGAGGGATCGAGGTAGGCCACGGCCAGGAGATAGTCGTCCTGGAGGATCGCCGGGGTCACGCCGAACTCCTCGGGCCTGAGGCCGACCAGGGCCACCCCGCCTCCCTTGCCGTTCCCCCGGTTCCGCATCTGGCGGAGGGCCTGGAGGAGATGGCGGCCGGGGATCGCCTCGGAGCAGGCCATCCCGATCACGCCGCAGCCCCCCTCGGCCTCGGCCTTCCGAGGGGCGGGTTCCGGGGCACGCCCGCTTCGGAGCGCCCTCCGCGACGCGATGAGCCGTTCTCCGACCTCCCGCGCCCTCATGCCTTCGCCTCTCCTCCACTCCCAGGCCGGTAGACCAGCAGGTCCGTCCGCCCCCGCAGCGCGCGGATGCTCTCCAGGCCAAGCTGCCGCAGCAGGTCCCGCAGCCGCAGGGCGAAGGCGGTGTACAGGTTGCCGATCCGCTCGGCGGCCCAGTCAGGATCGATGAGCAGGGACAGCTCGGGATCCGTGGTGGTGATCCCATAGGTGCAGCCTCGCCCCCGCTCGCAGTTCGCGCAGCGGGTGCACCCCAGCGCCACCAGCTCCGCCGTCCCGAGCACCACACCGTCCGCCCCCAGGGCGATGGCCTTGGCCACGTCCTCCGCCGTCCGGATCCCCCCGCTCGCCATCACCACCAGCTCGTCCCGGATCCCTTCGCCGAGGAGGCAGCGGTGGACCTTGGGGATGGCGAACTCCACGGGCATGGCGATGTCCTTCTTCGCCACCTCGGGTGCGGCCCCGGTGCCCCCGTAGGCGCCGTCGATCTGGAGAATGTGGGCCCCCGCGTGGTAGCTGCCCACCGCCACCATGTCCACGTCGGTGGGGGTGGACACCTTCACCGCCACCAGGGTCTCCGGGTTGATCGCCTTCACCCAGTCCACGTGCTTCCGGTGGTCCTCGACCGAGTAGACGCTGTGGAAGGGGAAGGGGGAGAACAGGCTCACCCAGGGGACGGCCTCGCGCATCCTGGCCACCGCCATGGTCGCCTTGTCTCCCAGCAGGTGCCCGCCCAGGCCCGGCTTCGCACCCTGCGCGTACTTGAACTCCACGATGCGAGCCCGCTGGATCGTCTCCTCGCGCACGCCGAACATCCCCGTGGCGATCTGGGTGATCACGTGCTCGCGGTAGGGCACGAGCGAGTCAGGGTAGCCCCCCTCGCCGGTGCAGGTGAAGCTGTCGAAGCGGCGGGCCGCCATGGCCCGGGCGAGCATGACCTGCTCGCTCACGGAGCCGAAGGACATGCCGGCCCCGTACCAGGGCACCGGGATCTGGATGCGGGGGTCCCAGGCGCGACGGTTGAGGGGAATCGAAAGGTCGATGGGCCGGCCCTCCGGCAGCCACACATTGGCGGGCAGCTCGCGGAAGCCCAGGCGGTCGAAGCCGCCGCCGGAGGCGCCGGTCGGACAGGCCGGCTCCGCCGGCTCCCCGGTCTCGGCCTCACGCCAGGTGGCGAGGATCAGATCCGCCGGCCAGCGCCGGTCGCCGAGGGCGGGCGGCGGGGCGGCTGCCCGCGGCCAGTGGCGGAGACCCCGGCGGATCGCCCCCGTGTGCCGGGCGGCGATCAGGGGCAGGTCGGACGGTTTCGGAGGAAACTCCATCTCAGCCCTCGAAACCCGCAATGCCGGCGAACGCCTCACGCTCCAGATCCGCCTGGAGCATGGCGCGACCCAGCTCCCCGCGCAGGCGCCGCACCTCGCGCAGACCCATGGCGCCCAGGATCTCCAGGAGCTGGTCCCGCCAGGCGGCGGCCAGGTTGCACAGCCGCTGGACGCCCCAGGCCTGGTCGAAACGGGGCAGGGCGACGCGGGTGGCGGTCGGCTCGGAGCAGTCGCCCTCCAGCCGGCCCTGCAGCGCCACCAGGACCGCCGTGTCCAGCGCCACGGCGTCCAGGCCGCAGATGACGGCCTTGGCCACGTCCGCCGCCATGATGATCCCCCCGCTCCCCAGCAGGACGACCTCCTCGCGGATGCCCTCCTTCACCAGCGCCGCATGGGTCGATCGGATCGCCTCGCCGACGAAGACGCCGCCGGCCCGCCCGTGGTAGTCGGCGGTCAGGTGGAACAGGCGGATGCCGGCTCGCACCAGGGGCTGCAGGTCGCGCTCCAGGGGGAGCCGCACGTAGATCGCCGCGGCGGGGAAGCGCGCCCTCAGCTTCCGGTAGGCGCCCTCATCCCAGCCGTCCAGCTCCAGCATCCGCGGCGGCTCGGGGAGCCGTGTGGTTGCCTCGATCTCCTCCGGCCCGAGGAGGGGCGCCACGGCCGTCCCGGGAAGCCCCAGCGCCAGCAACCGCCGCAGGGGCAGAATGGCCAGGGTCTCCAGCCTGCTCGCGGCCTCTGCCAGGACCCGGCAGAGGCTCGGCGCCTCGACCAGGAGGGGCGGCGCGTCGAAGAGCAGCGGGATGGGCAGGCTGAGCGGCCGCGGCAGCGGGGCGGAGGGGGCGCCGGCCTCGTCCAGGCCGAGGCCCCCGGGCCGCTCCCCCAGGTCCACGATCGTGGAGATGAACTCGCGCCCGTGGATGCCGTCGCGCGTGGGCCGGACGATCTCGGACATGTCCGTCCACATGCCGTCCCAGCCCTCTCCGCCGAAGGCGCCGCGGTAGCCGGCCCCCCGCACCGGGATCTGGCCGGTCGCGGCCTCCTGCAGGACCGTGTCCACCTTCTCGGGGGTGAAGTAGGAGTCGCCGAGGAGGAGCCTCGCGGGGTTCCTGCGGACCCGGACCATCTCCGGGTATTCCAGGGTGCAGCGCAGGCAGCCCACGCACTGCCCGGGGCGCGGGGCGAAGCCGCCCACGGGGCCGGAGAAGGTGCCGTAAACGCATGGTCGGCTGGTGACGACGGGCAGGTTGAACCGGTAGTGGATGAGTTCGCGCAGGAGCAGCCGGGCGAGGCGCCAGCGGATCACCCGGACCTGGAAGCGATCGGGGTATGGGGCCACGTGCGGGCAGGGCTCGGAAGGAATGTGGTACCGGTGGTAGCTCACGTCAGGGCGGTCGCGCTCGGCGACTCTCCGACGACACGCGTCGCGCGAGACGCGGCTCCCACCGCGTTCCCGACGGAACCCACCCCCCCAGGTGGTAAGGGCATCGCGGACCGAGGGCCCGCGAATTCGTGTGGGGATGCCGGACATCCGGAACATACCACCGTCGGCACACGGCCGTCAAAGGCAGCGTGATTGCCACCCACCTCCGCCCGGGAATCGGCCGCCATGGGTCCAGTCGTCCGGTCTTTCATCCAAAGGCGGCGAAACAGCAGACCGTGACCGATCCGCGGCTGTCAGCGGGGTGGTGACCCGTACGCCCGGGGAATCTCACTCACCTCGCCCCGATCCCCACGTGCGCGCATCCAGGAGGTCACGCGTGAGGGAAGCATAATCGGCCGTGTTGTGGCCGCCGCGAATCCTCAGGAAGCGCTTCGGGCTCTCGGCCCGCTCGAAGAGCCGCAGGCCGTGGGTGAAGGGCACGATCTCGTCGTCCGGGCTGTGGATCACCAGCACCGGGCATCTG
>DATIFO010000236.1:0-2671 GCA_035455275.1 Methylomirabilis sp. (SeqCode)
GAGAAGGAACTCCTGATCAGCGGGTGCGCGGCCATCGCCCAGGCCCTGCGCCTGGCGAGCATCGACGTGGTGACGGCGTACCCCATCCGCCCCTACGACACCGTCATGCAGGCGGTGGCCAAGCTCATCGCCAACGGCGAGCTGGACGCCGAGTACATCGTGGCCTCCAGCGAGCACGACCAGTTCGAGATCGTGAAGCACGCCTCGGCCGTGGGCGCCCGGGTCTTCTGCGGCTCCAGCGGCGTGGGCTGGATGTACGCCATGGAGGCCTTGGCGGTGACCCCGGCCCTCCGGCTCCCCCTCCTCGCCCTCGTGGGGAACCGGGCCCTGGACGACCCCGGGGCCTTCGGCTGCGAGCACAACGACGCCCTGGCCGTCCGGGATTTGGGCTGGCTGCTCACCTGGGTGGATACCGCCCAGGAGGCGCTGGACACCGCCCTGATCTGCTACCGGGTCGCCGAGGATCCCCGCATCTTCCTCCCCTGCGCCATCGGGGCGGATGGGGCGTTCCTCACCCACTCCGAGGCCCTGGTCAAAGTGCCCGGCCAAGCGCAGGTCGACCAGTTCCTCCCCAAGTACAACCGGGGCGACAAGCAGCTCCACCCCGACAACCCCATCACCATCGCCCCCCAGGCCAACGAGGACTGGGTGATGGAGATCCGGAAGCAGAACGACGAGGCCATGCGCCGGGCGCACGACGTGATCCAGGCCGCGTATACGGACTTCCAGCGGGTCTTCGGCCGGCGGGGCGACAATCCGTTCGTGGAGACGTACCTGACCGAGGACGCCGAGATCATCCTCTTCGGTCAGGGGACCCTGTCTTTGCCCGTGAAGGTCGGCGTGCGGAAGCTGCGGGAGCAGGGCCACAAGGTCGGCTTCGTGCGCCTGAAGTGGCTCCGGCCGTTCCCGACGCAGGAGGTCCAGGCGGCCCTCGCCGGCGCGAAGGCGGTCGGGGTGGTCGATCGCGATTACTCCTTTGGGGCGCCCAACCACGGCGCCGTCCTGTACACCGAGGTCCGGTCCGCCCTCTTCGACCTGGCGCCGCGCCCGGCCGTCGTGAGCTTCATTTGCGGCCTCGGGGGGCGCGAGGTGACCCTGGACAGTGTGACCGAGATGAGCGAGATCCTGCGCAAGGTCGCCCGGACGGGCCGGGTGGAGCAACCCAACTACTGGATCGGCGTGAGGGGGTAAGGGTCATGCCAGCAGAACTCACCGTATTGCCAACCCAGCAGCTCCCCCCGTTCAAGGGGGTCAAGAAACTCACCGTCGAGGAGTACTTCACCTCGGGGCACCGGACCTGTCAGGGGTGCGAGTCCGCCCTGGTCATGAAGCTGATGGCCAAGGCTGCCGGACCCCGCACGATCATCCTGGGCTCCACCGGCTGCATGTACGTGGCCAACACCACCTACTACTCCACCTCCTGGGTGGTCCCCTGGATGCACACGCAGCTCGGTGCCTCGGGGTCGGCGGCCGTCGGCACCGCCGCCGGGCTCAAGGCCCTGATGCGGAAGGGCCGGATCAAGCAGGAGCCGATCAACGTCATCGCCTTCTGCGGCGACGGCGGCGGGGCGGACATGGGCCTCTCCTCCATCTCCGCGGCCCTCACCTACCCCGAGTACAACTTCCTGATCCTCATGTACGACAACGAGTCGTACGCCAACACCGACATCCAGCTCTCCAGCATGACGCCCTACGGGGCCAACACGACGTTCTCGCCTCCAGGCAAGGCCCGGCGCCTGCTCCACACCCGGTGGAAGAAGAACGTCGCCGGGATGCTGGCCGCCGGCCACCCGGAATGTAAGTACGTGGCCACCGTGGACGCGTCCTACGCCCTCCCGATGATGAACCGGGTGCGGAAGGCGCTCTCCATCGGGGGGCCCACGTTCATCCACTCCCTGGATCCCTGCCCCAAGGGCTGGGACTACGACCCCATGCTCTCCCATGAGCTGGGCGAGCTGGCCGTGGAAACGGGCGTCTGGCCGCTCTTCGAGGTGGAGAACCACGTCCTGAGCTTCTACGGGAAATCCAAGGCCCTCGCGCACGGGAAGAAGCGCCTCCCCGTCCGCGAGTACCTCCTGAAGCAGGGGCGGTTCGCGCACTTCACGGATGAGGACATCGCGTACTTCCAGAAGAAAATCGACGAGATGTGGGAGCGGTGGCTGATCCCCGGCATCGCGCCGTTCCGCCTCGCCGGGGAGATTCAGAAGGTGCTCGCCAAGTCGGAGGCCGAGTTCAACGGTCGCGAGTGATGGGCGACCATTGGGGTGTGTTTGCGCCGGAGCAATCGATGGGGAGGGGGTTCCCGTTTCGAGAATATCACCGCGCGTGGTCACGATGCCAACGCGCCCGCGCCCGTCCACCGCGCGGTTTCACCCGCGGGCGCGGGCGCGGCGTCCACCGCGAGCGGCGTCCACTCTCGTGCAAAGAGGCGACCCACGTGACCTAGATAGGCCGCACACCGCAAGAAGGGGCCGCCACGGAACCCGGGCCTCCCCGAAGAGAAGAAGGGGAGGGGTCATGCGCACAGCAGAGATCCTCTGTGCCGCGCTCATTCTCGCGGTGGGAGTGCTCGTATGCTATGAGTCCGCCACCTATGGGATCGGCTGGGGCGATGGCGGGCCCGAGTCCGGCTTGTATCCGCTATTGCTGGGCATCGGCACCGTCGGCGCGA
>DATIFO010000237.1:0-6352 GCA_035455275.1 Methylomirabilis sp. (SeqCode)
TAGTCAACGGATTGCCGAGGGGTCCGAGGCAGTGGGCACCGCTCACTTGGTCCGGATCACCCCCGCAATGTCCACCTTCCAAAGGCCATTCAACCCCCCTGGGATTCGAACCCGCGCAGGGGAATCTGTTTTGCACAATTAGCCGCTCTTCGCGGATTCGGCATGGAATCGAAAAATCTTCACGCGGGAACTCCCTGATTCTCGTAGGGGCCGGTTGCGGTTATGGCCCTAAAGAGGCTGTAGTGCAGACCTACCCCCTTTCCCGTCTGCCCGAGATGTGCATAATTAGCATCCGACATGTTTCTCCGTTGCACTACCCGGAAGAAGAACGGCAAAGAGCATCACTACTGGAGCCTGGTCGAGAATCGACGGCTGGCCGACGGCCGCGTGGCCCAGCGTCATGTGCTCTACCTGGGCGAGATCAACGATGCCCAGGCCCAGACCTGGCGCACCTCGATCGAAGTCTTCCAAGACGGGAACCCGCGCCCCCAGACCGTCGCGCTGTTTCCCGACGACCGCCCCGCGGTCCAGACCGACGAGGCGGCGATCGTGCGGCTCCGCCTGTCCGCCTTGTCGCTGCACCGCCCCCGGCAGTGGGGCGCCTGCTGGCTGGCGCTCCAGTTGTGGCAGGACCTCGGCCTGGACCAGTTCTGGGCCGCGCGACTCCCGCCCAGTCGCAAGGGCACGCGCTGGGATTGGGTGCTGACGGTGCTCACGTGCTACCGGCTCCTCGCCCCGGGCAGCGAGTGGCGGTTGCACCGGGAGTGGTTTGACCGCAGCGCCTTGTCGGATCTGTTGCAGGCAGATTTTTCCCTGGCGGAAAGCCACCGGCTCTACGACTGTCACGACCTGCTGCTCCCGCACAAGCCCGCGCTGTTCCAACATTTGACCGCACGCTGGCGTGATCTCTTCAACGCGTCCTTCGACGTCCTGCTCTACGATCTGACCAGCACCTACTTCGAGAGCGATCCGCCCTTCCCGGACGAGGACAAGCGCCGGCACGGCCACAGCCGGGACAAACGCCCCGACTGCGTGCAGGTCGTGATCGCGCTCATCGTGACGCCGGAAGGCTTCCCTTTGGCCTATGAGGTCTTGGCCGGCAACACATCGGACAAGACGACCCTGCGGGCGTTTCTCCAGCTGATCGACACCCAGTATGGCCACGCGCGGCGGATCTGGGTGATGGACCGCGGCATTCCCACCGAGGAGGTCTTGGACCTCATGCGCCGGCAGGAGCCGCCGGTCCAGTACCTCGTCGGGACGCCCAAGGGGCGGCTGACCGCTCTCGAGAAGTTGCTGGTTGATCAGCCCTGGCACCTCGCCCGCCCGGGCGTGCAGGTGAAGCTCGTGCCGCAGGACGGGGAACTGTATGTCCTCGCGGAGAGCGCGGACCGTGTGGCCAAAGAACGCGCGATGCGCCGGCGGCAGCTCAAGGGTCTCTGGAAACGGCTGCGCGAGTTGCAGGGAATGCGGCTCACGCGTGAGGCCCTGCTCATGAAGCTGGGGGCCGCGCGGGCGCAAGCCCCAAGTGCCTGGCGGCTGGTCGAGGTCGGGGTGGCGGACGACAGCGCAGCGTTCACCTATCGGCTCCGGATCGACAAGCTCCGACAGGCCCGTCGCCGGGAGGGCCGGTATCTCCTGCGGACCAACCTGACCGAGACGGATCCGGCCACGCTGTGGACCTTTTACCTGCAGCTGGTCGCGGTGGAGCAGGCCTTTCGGGACCTCAAGGGCGACCTGGCCCTTCGGCCCATCTATCATCAGGATGCCGACCGGATTGAGGCCCACATCTTCGTGAGCTTCCTGGCGTACTGCCTCCACGTGACCCTCGGTCGCCGACTGCGAGACCTGGCCCCCGGCCTCACTCCGCGGAGCGTGCTGGAGAAGTTCGCCGCGATCCAGATGATCGACGTCCACGTGCCGACCACCGATGGACGGGAGATGCGGCTGCGGCGCACCACGCAGCCAGAGCCGGAACTCCGCCTCCTGCTGGATCAACTGAAGCTGACGTTGCCGGCACAACCCCTGCCGGAAATCACGACAGCAACTGTCCGGCGGACCGCCTCCGTGTAGTGCAGACTCTTGAACCGGTGCTGCCTGTTTTCAATTACTTGGGTGCTATGACCACCTCGAATCCGCGAAGTCGGGCTAGGGCTGGCCCACCATCCACTGATAGACGGGCCGTGCGGAGCGAAAAGTCAACACGACAAGAAGTCCCAAGGCTGCGATCAAGTCGATGAGCAGGATCACAATGGTCGTACGCGGCCCGGCGCTTTCGAAGAACTGTCCGATCACCCACGGCAACGTCATGCCCCCGACGCTGGCGCCGACGAAGAACCATCCGGTCACCTGGCCGGTGATCCGCATACGACCCTGGGCCAGGGACAGCGTGGCGGGAAAGATCGAGGCCATGGAAAGCCCGACGCCGCACGTCCCCAGCCAGGTGGCGGCCAAGGAATTCGGGAGCAGCCAGAGGATTCCCAGACTGGCCAGACATCCGACGAAGTCCGCGAGCAGAATGGACTGCGGCGGATGGCGGGCCGCGACGGCAATGGCCAGCAATCGCCCCAGGGTAAGCGATCCCCAAAAGGCCGACGTCAGGTACGCGGCCACGGCGTCGCTACTCAGGTGGAGGGCCGCGGCATAGGAGTATATCCAGCCTCCGAAGGCGACCTCCGCCCCGGTGTACAGGAGGAAGAACACGACGAGCAGGCTGACCAGCCGTCCGCTGACCTGACCTGCCGGGCCGGTACTGGATGCCGCCGGGGCGGCAGGACTTGACAACCGGAGCAGCCAGAAGGCTCCCGGCGGCAGCAGCACGGCCAGCGTCCAGTAGGCCCGCAGAATATCCCCGCCTCCCAACATCGTCCACCCGATGATGAGGGGAGACAGGAATGCGCCCAGGCCGAAGAAGAAGTGGAGCCCGTTCATGTACGGCCCCACTTTCTCACGATGGACCCACACCAGCAGCGTGTTGCCTCCCACGTCCAGTGCCCCTTCGGCCAGTCCCAGGATGAGGATGGCGGCCGCCAGCACCCACAGTCTCGGGACCAGGGGAGCCAGTCCCATCATCCCCGCCATGAGCACGATTCCGGCCCCCATCACCGGATGGCCCGGCATCCGGTCGTAGAGTCTCCCTCCCAGTAGAGAGCCTACGAGGTACCCCAGGGAACGCGCGACGAAGAGGGAGCTGATCTCAGAGAGGCGACTTCCGGTGTGCTCCGCGAGGCCTGGCAGAGTCGGCCCGAGCGAGGCGGACGCCATGCCCAAGCCGACGAAGGCAGCGTAATACCCGATGGTCTTGAGCCGCTTGGCGGTGCATTGGGCGGATGACGGACTTGGCGAGTCAGATGTCGGAGGGGTGGGCGGGCTGGTCATTCGCGGAAGTCTGGCCGATCCATCCGAGATGCCTCAGGTCGCCTGCGAGAATCGGAGACAAGCGTCATAGAGGTCGCTCACCGCCTTCCGATCCGCGGCGAAAGGACAGGGGACCTGCCTCATCTGCTCATAATATTTCCCGCTCGCCTGCTGGCCGGCGGGTGCCACCGCCAGCCAGATGGGCGTCCGGGCACCCTCGTCGGGCGTGTGCTGGCCCGCAAAGCCCAAATTGTTGCTGAGGACGGAGTTCACGTCGCCCGGGTGGCAGGCGTTCACGGAGATGCTGAAGGACTGGAGTCGCCCCGCAAAGGCCGCGGTCAGCATCCGGTCGGCTTGCTTCGATTGCCGGTACGCCTCGTTGTTGTTGTACCTGCGGCGCCGGAACTCCAAGTCGGCGAGGTCGAGATCGCCCGCCCAGTAGCTGGCGACGTTCACCACCCGAGCGGGCGCCGATTGCCTGAGCACGTCGGTGAATGCCTGGATCATCCAGAAGTAGCCCAGCACGTTGGTCGCGAATTGCAGCTCGATTCCCTCGGGCGTGCCTTGCCGCCTGCGCGGGGTCACGGCGGCGTTGTTGACCAGGACGTGGAGCGGCCCGCGCCACCGGTCGGCCAATGCCTGAATGGAGGCTTTTCGCGAGACATCCACCAGTTCGTATCGGACCTTGGCGTTGCCGGTGCCTTGCACAATCTCCCGGACGGCCCGTGTCGCCTTCTCTTTGTCACGGCATGCCAGGACCACCTCGTACCCCGGGTTCCCCGCAATCCCCCTGGCGATCGCCTTCCCGATCGCCCCCGTCGCACCCGTCACCGCGGCCACACGGTTTTCCCTGGTCAATGTTCTCTCCCGTCACTCGAGGCTGTCTTGTGGCTCAGCCATCGAACTCCTGGGCCTGTCTGTCCAGAGCCTCGCCGGTGAGCCGGTGTATGGTCCACTCACTCATCGGAACGGCGCCCAGGTTCTTGTAGAACTCAATAGCCGGCTGGTTCCAGTCAAGGACCGACCACTCGACACGACCGCAATTCCGCTCCTTGGCCAGCTTCGCCAGATAGGTGAGCAAGACTCGTCCGAATCCACGTCCTCGCATCTCCGGCTTCACGAACAGATCCTCGAGATAGATTCCAGGCCGCCCCAGGAACGTCGAGAAGTTGTGAAAGAACAGGGCAAAGGCCACCGGCTCCCCGACGTAGACGCCGATGATCACCTCGGCCACCCGCCGTTCCCCGAAGAGGGTCTGGCGCAGCAACTCCTCCGTTGCCGCCACCTCGTGGGCCAATCTCTCATACTCCGCCAAGCCCCGGATGAAGTTCAGGATCAGGGGCACATCCTGCTCGGCCGCACAGCGTATCAAGAAACCCGGAATCCTCGTCGCAATCGGTTCGGTCAGGTTCATCCCCTACATCCTCCGCCCCGCGGCCTGCACGAAGGGACGCAGGCCCCTCATGAGCTGGGCGAACTGCCTGAGGTCGAGGGATTGGCGGCCGTCGGAGAGGGCCTCCGTGGGGTTGGGGTGGACCTCGACCAGGAGGCCGTCGGCCCCGCAGGCCACGGCGGCTTTGGCCATGGGCGTCACGTACTCGCGAACGCCGGTTCCGTGCGACGGATCCACGATGACGGGCAGATGGCTGTGCTGCTTGATGTGGGGGATGGCGTTCAGGTCAAGGGTGTTACGCGTGGCCGTCTCGAACGTGCGAATTCCGCGCTCGCACAGGATCACGTCGGAGTTTCCCTCGGAGAGAATGTACTCGGCGGCCAGGAGAAGGTCGTCCACGGATGCCGCCATGCCTCGCTTGAGGATGACGGGCTTCCGGCTCTGCCCCAGCGCCTTCAGCAAGCGGAAGTTCTGCATGTTCCGCGCGCCGACCTGGAAGGCGGAGGCGTGCTGCTCGACGGCGGCCACGTCCGCCACCTCCACGACCTCGGTCACGGCCGGCAGCTTCACCCGCTGCGAGACCTCGTGGAGGATCTGCAGGCCTTCCAACCCCAACCCCTGAAAACTGTACGGGCTTGTCCGCGGCTTGTATGCCCCGCCCCGCAGGCATCTGGCCCCGGCTCGCTTGACCGCCTGCGCCGTCAGAAGCATCTGACGTGGGCTCTCCACCGCACAGGGGCCGGCGATCACCGTGAAGTGCTTCCCACCCACGGGAACCCCGCCGATCTTGACGATGGTGTCTCTGGGATGGATCTCGCGGCTGACCAGCTTGTACGGCGTGAGGACCGGCGACACCTTCTCCACCAGCGGGTGGTTCTCGATGTGCAGCTTTCCCAGGATGCGCTCGTCGCCGATGGCCCCGAGGACGATGCGCTCGGTCCCGGGCATGTAGAGCGGCTTCAGCCCCACCGCCGCGATCTGGTGGAGGATCTGATCGGCGTCCTTCTTGCTGGCCCCCGGCGTGAGCACGATGATCATGAATGTCCCTCTCGCCCGTCTGGGTTGGCTAGGTCGTCAGTGACTCATTGACCGTCGAGGCGCCAAGCAAGCCAGGGCGGCATGGATGGTCAAGACCAGGGGACGTCTCTCCCCGAAACCGATGATGGCGACTCCAGGTCTTTTGACGCCGAGAAGAAGGCTGCACCCCTTGGCGGCCCGCATACCCAGCTCTGACCCTGGGTGCTCTCGGCGATATGATTCTGTCTGCGGCTTCCGGCTTCCCGGCCGAACGGCGTTAGCAGAGTGACGCCGGGTCCACGTCCAGGTCCAGGCGCACCCCGCGTGCGGCCGGAGTTGCGCGCAGGCGTCGCGCCGCCTCGGACACGCGCGCGTGGAGGCGCTTGACGTCCTGTCCGCGGATCAGGACGTGCCACCGGTAACGCTCGCGGACGCGGTACAGCGGCGCGGGCGCCGGGCCGCTCAGGAGGCCGGGGCGGACCCCCGCCTCCCGGAGGAGGCGTGCCAGCTCCATTGCCGCCCTCTCGGCGGGCGCGGCCTCCGGGCTGCTCAGGATCGCCAGGACGGCCCGGACGAAGGGGGGCA
>DATIFO010000238.1:0-2242 GCA_035455275.1 Methylomirabilis sp. (SeqCode)
AATCCTCCGCTGGAGCAGGATGGGACCGGCGTCCATGTCCGCCTCGACCCGCATGATCGTGACACCCGTCTCGACCTCTCCCGCGATCAGCGCCCAGTTGATCGGCGCCGCCCCCCGGTACTTGGGCAGGAGGGAGGCGTGCACGTTGATGCAGCCCAGCGGCGGCAGCTCGCGCACCGCCCGCGGCAGGAACTGGCCGAAGGCCACCACGACGATCAGGTCCGGTTGGGCCGCCGCCAGGGCCGCACGCGTCCCCGGATCTTTCAGCTTCTCAGGTTGAAGGCACGGAAGGTGCCGTGCCTCCGCGGCCACCTTCACCGGTGGCGGGCGCAGGTCGCGCCCGCGCCCGGCCGGGCGGTCCGGCTGGGTGACGACGTACGCCACCTCGTGACCGTCGGCCAGAAGCCCCAGGAGCGAAGGGACCGCGAAGGCCGGGCTCCCCATGAAGACGACGCGCAACCGCTTGGACACTGGACTTCACCGAAGAAGCTTTCGGCTGTACGGCTGTTCGGCAGTTCCCGAACCATCGAACCACCCAACTGCCGTACCGTCGTACAGCCGTACAGCCGTACGCTTTCAGGCCCACAGGCTCTTGACCGCTTCCTCCATCTTCCGCCGATGGGTCCCCGCCCAGTAGATGCGCCGGCAGCGAGGGCAGCCCCAGAAATCCTGATGGTGGCTCCACACGAACTCGGGGACCAACCCCTCGGCCTCGACCTTCGCCCGGGGCTCCAGGATGGTGTTGCAGCGCAGACACCGGCGCCCGAGGGACGGCCCCGTCTGGAGCCCCAGCGCCCTCACCACCTGGTGCAGTTGCTCCCTCACGTGGTCGCTCTGGATGAAAAGACTGGGCGGCAGCCGTCGTCGCCGGAGGAGCCGGGTGTCCCGTGTGAGGAGGAGGCGCTCCTCGCCCCATGCCCGGCGGAGGAGGTCTTCGTCCTCCCCGCGAAAATACTCGGCGTCATAGCCCAGGATGCGCAGCCACGTGGCCAGCCTGCCAAGCATGGCGTCGGCCAGGAACCGCGGGGCCTCTCCCCTTCCGCCGGACGCCCGAGGCGCAGTTTCCATGAATTGACTCTACCATACTCTCCGGCAATTTGTAAGGTTCGCACCGACGGTACCGTTCCGCGAACCCGCCATTGAGTCGCTTGAGTCCGTTGAGTCCATTGAGTCTGTAGAGCCCGGAAGCCGGGGGAGAATTTTCGCTTACCCGCGTCAGCGTTCTGGGGCTATACTTCCCCGGGTTTGGGCGGAGATTCACGGGTACACGGGGACCGATCAGGGGGGAAGAAGGAGCACGATGGCTCAGAAGCGAGACACCCTGCAGGCGCTGGAGAAGAGCTGGTATCACGAGATGGAGGCGGCGGCGACTTACCGCACCCTGGCCGAGCGGGAACGGGATCCGAGGCGGAAGGACGTCCTGAAGAAGCTGGTCGCCGCAGAGGAGGGACATGCGGCCAAGTGGGCCGCCCGGATCCGCGAACTCGGTGGGACGGTCCCGGACCCCGCCACGGTGAAGCCCATGCTCGGACTCAGCCTTCAGGCGGCCAGCCCGGAGGTGATCTACCGGAAGCTGGAGGCCATCGAGGACAAGGGGCTGGCTTCCGACCTCGCCCTGGCCTCGTCCCTGGACGAGAAGAGCCAGGCTCTCCTCGAGGAGATCGCCCGCGACGACAAGGACCACGCCAAGATCCTCCGCGTGTTGGGCGGCCCCCAGAGCCCCCGCACCGCGCTGGACCTGATCCTCAAGAAGGAGCGCCACGTCACCGGCGCCAACTGGGTGAGCGACGCCATTTACGGCGTCAACGACGGTCTCGGCGCGGTCTTCGGCATCGTCTCGGGGATGGCCGGCTACACGGGGGGGAGCCAGATCGTGCTCGTCACCGGGCTCGCCGGCATGCTGGCCAGCGCCCTGTCCATGGGCTCCAGCGCCTTCCTCGCGGCCAAGTCCCAGCGTGAGGTGTATCAGGGGGAGATCGCCCGCGAGAAGGCGGAGATCGAGCAGAATCCCGAGGAAGAGCGAGAGGAGCTGGAGCTGTTCTACCAGCTCAAAGGCTTCACGGAGGAGGAGGCCCACACCCTGGTGGCCCGCATCCGGGAGAAGCCGGACCACTTCCTGAAGACCCTGGTGCAGGAGGAGCTGGGCCTCTCCGAGACCACGTTCCCCAATCCATGGCATGCCTGCCTGTCGGCCACCGTGTCCACCGCCGTCGGCGGCATCATCCCGGTCCTCCCGTTCTTC
>DATIFO010000239.1:0-4267 GCA_035455275.1 Methylomirabilis sp. (SeqCode)
ACAGGTGCTGGTGCTCGTTGGCCTCTACACCCTGATGGGCCTCGGGTTGAATCTCGAGGTCGGATTCGCCGGCCTGCTGGATCTCGGTTTCGTCGCCTTCTTTGCCATCGGCGCGTATACCGTGGGTCTCCTCACGTCCACCGGGCCGCTGGCGATCGCACACGTGTCCTGGTGGGTGGCGGTGCTGGTGGCCGTGGTCGTGTCCCTTATCTCGGGTGTCTTCTTTGGGCTCCCGATCCTCGGGATCCGGGGAGACTACCTGGCCATCGCCACGCTCGGGTTCGGCGAGATCATCCGCCTGCTGGTGCTGTCCGACTTCCTCCGGCCGACCTTCGGAGGCTCACAAGGCGTGCTCAGCATCCCGAAGCCGGTGTTGTTCGGCTTTGAGTTCCGCGGCCCGGAGCAGATCTTCTTCCTGGCGCTGGGGGCGAGCGCGATCATCGCGTTCGTGGCCGCACGTCTGAGGGATTCCCGGCTCGGGCGCGCCTGGATGGCCATGCGGGAGGACGAGGATGTCGCCCAGGCGATGGGGATCAACCTTGTCAACGTCAAGCTCCTGGCCTACGGCATCGGAGCCATCTTCGCGGGCGTCAGCGGAGCGATCTTTGCCGTGATGGTCGGATCCATCTTCCCCCACTCGTTCTCTGTGCTCGTCTCCATCAACGTGCTGGCCCTGATCATCGTGGGCGGGATGGGCAGCCTGCCTGGCGTCGCCGTGGGCGCGCTGTTCCTGGTCGGCCTGCCGGAACTGCTCCGGGAGTTCTCCGACTACCGGTTCCTGGTGTACGGCGCAGCTCTCATGGCGATGATGATCCTCCGGCCCGAGGGGCTCTGGCCGGCGCCGGCGCAGCGGCGCGAGTTGCACGAAGAAGTGATGCGGGTCCCCGAGGTGGAGCCCGTGGAAGCCGGCGCCTCGGGCGGCGAGACCTGATGGAAGCCCTCGTCTCCCGGGCATTGACCAAGCGCTTCGGCGGCCTCATGGCCATCAACCAGCTCGACCTGAGCGTCGAAGAACGGGTCATCCATAGCATCATCGGACCGAACGGGGCGGGGAAGACCACGTTCTTCAACTGCGTAACGGGATTCTACCGGGCGGAGGAAGGCATCATCGAGTTCGAAGGGTTGCCA
This sequence comes from Methylomirabilis sp. (SeqCode), assembly GCA_035455275.1. Taxonomy (GTDB): domain Bacteria; phylum Methylomirabilota; class Methylomirabilia; order Methylomirabilales; family 2-02-FULL-66-22; genus 2-02-FULL-66-22. The sequence goes on from DATIFO010000239.1 coordinate 1,129, forward strand.
CTCAATGGTCTCAGCCCCGACCGGATCACCTCCATGGGGATCTCCCGCACGTACCAGAACATCCGCCTGTTCGCCAACATGACCGCGATGGAGAACATCCTGGTCGGCATGCATCCCCACCTCCGGTCGAACTGGATCGGCGCCATTCTCAAGACACCGGCGGTCGTGCGGGAGGAGCGGGAGGCCACCCAGCAGGCCCGGGAGCTGCTCCAGTTCGTGGGGCTGCGGGGGATGGGGGACCTGCTTGCCGTGAACCTGCCCTACGGCCAGCAGCGGCGTCTGGAGATCGGGCGCGCCCTGGCCTCGCGGCCGAAGCTGCTGCTGCTCGACGAGCCCACCGCGGGGATGAACCCCCGGGAAACGATGGAGATGATGGCCTTCATCCGTCGCCTGCGTGATGACCTGAGCATCACCATCGTCCTCATCGAGCACCAGATGCGCGTGGTCATGGGGATCTCGGACAAGGTCACGGTGCTGGACTACGGGGTGAAGATCTCCGAGGGAACCCCACGCGAGGTGCAGCGCGACGCGCGGGTGATCGAAGCCTACCTGGGGACGAAGGCGACGGCGCAGTAGCACCCAGACGCGACGGAGGATCCGGGACCGCTCATGGCATTGCTGGAAGTTGACAACCTGCACGTCTACTACGGGCAGATCCACGCGCTCAAAGGCATCTCGCTGACCGTCGATCAGGGTGAGATCGTCACGCTCATCGGGGCCAACGGTGCGGGCAAGAGCACGACGCTGAAGACGATCTCGGGGTTGCTCAGGCCGCGCGAGGGGACGATGCGTCTGGGCGACGAGAATCTCGGCCTCCTGCCTCCGCACGACATCGTGGCCAAGGGGGTCGTTCAGGTGCCCGAAGGACGGCGGATCTTCGGTCGCCTGACGGTCATGGAGAACCTCATGATGGGGGCGTACGCCCGCAACGACCGACCCGGGATCCAGGAGGACCTGGACCGCGTGTTCACGCTGTTCCCTCGTCTCAAGGAGCGCCAGGGGCAGGTCGCCGGGACCCTCAGCGGTGGTGAGCAGCAGATGCTGGCCATCGGGCGCGCGCTGATGGGCGGGCCGAAGGTGCTGCTGCTCGACGAGCCCTCCATGGGGCTCGCCCCGGTCCTGGTGGAGCAGATCTTTGAGACCGTGGTCGGGATCAACAAGACGGGCACGACCATCTTGCTGGTGGAGCAGAACGCGTTCATGGCCCTGCAGGTCGCGCACCGCGGCTATGTCCTGCAGACCGGCGAGATCGCGCTGGCCGGATCAGCGACGGACCTGCAGGCCAACGAAGAGGTCCGGAAGGCCTACCTGGGGGGTTAGGCGTGCCGCTCCCTCGAGGCGTCGCGGCTCGCGACCGGAGCCCGGGGGAGCGTCACTTTGAAGGTCGTCCCCTCGTTCGGTTGGCTGCTTACGCTGATCCGGCCCCCGTGCGCCTCCACGATGTGCTTGGCGATGGCCAGCCCCAGCCCGGTGCCTCCTGAGTCGCGCGTGCGGGAGCGGTCGGCGCGGTAGAACCGCTCGAACACGTGCGGGAGATCCTCCGGACCGATGCCCCGCCCGCTGTCGTTCACCAGGACCTCGACTTCGCCGTTGACCGCCGCCACCTCCACGTCGACGCGGCCGCCCTCCGGCGTGTACTTCAGCGCGTTGTCCACCAGGTTGGTCAGCACCTCGGCCAGCCGGTCGGCATCCGCAGTGACGACGATCCCCGGGGGGGCGATCTGGTGCAGGGACAGCCGCTGCGTCTGGGCCAGCGGCTTCAGCTTGTCCACCGTGTGGGACACGAGCATGCCCACGTCCACCGGCTGGAGCTCCAACGCCACCCGCTTGCTCTCCAGCAATGAGAGGTCGAGCAGGTCATCGACAAGTTTGACCAGACGGTCCGTCTCACCGTTGATGATGCCGAGAAACCGCCGGCACGTCGCCTCGTCCCGCATCGCTCCGTCCAGGAGCGTCTCACTGAAACCCTTGATCGAGGTCAGCGGCGTGCGCAGTTCGTGGGAGACGTTGGCCGTCAACTCCCGCCGCAGGCGTTCGGTCTGGCGGAGCTCCGTCACGTCGCGGAGCACTGCTACCGCGCCCGTCACCGTGCCGTCCTCCGCCCGGATGGGCGCGCAGTGGGCCTCGACCACCCGGTCGCCGGCGGAACCGGGAGGCAGCTCTTCTGCGGTGACGCGCCCATAGACGGTCGCCTCATGGAGCATCCCCACCAGGCGTGGCGCCTGGAACACGCCGCCGGCGGTCCGGCCCAGCGCGGCGCTCCGGTCCACGTCGAGGAGGTCCTCCGCGGCTCGGTTGAGGAGCAGCACCGTCTCTGTGCGGTCGGTGGCCACCACGGCGTCGGTCATCGCCGCGATGATGGCTTCCACCCGTGTACGTTCCGTCGAGATGGCCTGGATGGTGTCCTGAAGGCGGCCGGCCATGGTGTTGAACGTGCCGCCCAGACGGCCGAGCTCATCCGTCCCCGTGAGGGGAACGCGGCTGTGCAGATCCCCCGCGCTGAGTTGGCCGGCCGCGTGGGTGAGGTCGTCCAGCGGGCGCGTGAGGCGGCGCGAGAGCCCCGCCCCGATGACCCAGGCGGCGATCAGGCCCAGCAGCCCGGCCGTGGCCAGGGCCGGGGCCGTGCGACGCAACTGCCGCACCACCCACGCGTGCGGGGCGGATACGTGCACCACGCCTACGACGTCGTTCGTGGACCCGAAGATGGGCGCGGCGGCGTACACGCGCTTCATCCCGCTGGCATCCGTGCGGATGGCCTGGCCTTCCTGTCCGGCGAGCGCGCGCTGGATCTCCGGCAACGTCCTGTCCACCTGTCCTGCGGGCGAGCGGCCGGAGACATCGAGGAGGGCGATGGTGGCGTCCTTCCGCCACTTCACCTCCTGGACCATGACGTGGAGCCGGGCCAGGTCCACACCGCCGCTTCCCGCTTTCGCCTGTTCCCGCAGCATCAGGGAGATGACCTTGGCCTGCGCCGCAACGACGTACTCGTAGTTGTTGAGGTACTGCCGCTCCAGCGCGCGGACCACGTAGGCGGTGAAGATGACCAGCACCAGGACCACGAGCACGAGGTACGATCCGGTGATCTTCCAGCGGATGGAGTGGCGCATCAGTTTCTCAGCGCGGTGCGCGGGTCGCCGGG
>DATIFO010000240.1:0-27916 GCA_035455275.1 Methylomirabilis sp. (SeqCode)
GCTAGCGGGGCGTCGACGACACGCTCCTCGCCGAACTCCTTCTGAAGCCCGTCGGTGGCCTTGAAGACCCCACCCTTGAGCCCGACGTCCTCGCCCAGGATGAAGACCCGCTCGTCCCGGCGCATCTCCTCGCGGAGCGCCTCCTGGATGGCCTGCTTGTACGTGATCTCTCTCACCGACACCCCGAAAAATCAGATTCCAATGACCAATGACAAAATCCCAATGCGTTCTGAGAACTCATTGGTCATTGAGATTTTGTCATTTGTCATTCGTCGTTAAGCATACAGGTCCGATTCCACCCCGGCGAGCGTCGGGATGGGACTTTCCTCTGCGAATCGGATGGCCTTCTCCAGCTCCTTCAACACGTCCCGCTCGATGACGGCGGCCGTCTGGGCATCCAGAAGGTGCTCCCTCTGCAGGGACCCGCGGAAGCGGGCAATGGGGCAGCGCTTCTGCCACTCCGCGATCTCTTCCTTCGTCCGGTAGCGATTGGCGTCGCTGCGCGAGTGCCCCTTCCAGCGGTACGTCTCGCAGGTGAGGAGGGTGGGCCCGTCCCCCCGTCTCGCGCGTGCCGCCGAGTCCTGCGCGGCGCGGTGAACTGCCAGGACGTCGTTCCCATCCACCGTGACGCCCGGGATGCCATAGGCGGCCGCCCGGTCGGCGATCTTGGGAACCGCGAACATCTCCCTGGACGGGCCGGACATGGCGTACTGGTTGTTCTCACAGACATAGATGGTGGGAAGCTTCCAGATGGCGGCCAGATTCAGGCTCTCGTGAAACACCCCCTGATTGGCGGCACCGTCTCCGAAGAAACAGGCGACAACGCGGCGCTCCTTCCGCATCTGAAGCGCGAGGGCCGCACCGGTGGCAATGGGGATCCCCGAGCCCACGATCCCTGTCGCCCCCAGGTTCCCCTGCTCCAGGTCGGCGATGTGCATGGAGCCACCCTTGCCCTTGCAGTACCCGGTCTCCTTGCCCAGCAGCTCCGCCATCATCCGGCCCAGATCGGCCCCCTTGGCGATGCAGTGGCCATGGCCCCGATGAGTGCTGGTGATGTAGTCCTCCGGCTGCAGAGCCGAGCAGACCCCCGTCGCCACCGCCTCCATCCCGACGTAGAGATGGGTCGTCCCGTGAATCTGGCCCGTGAGGACAAGCTCGTCCACCCGCTCCTCGAAGAGCCGGATCCTGAGCATCGTCCGGTACATCTCCAGCAGCTTCGTGGCCCCCAGGCTCATCGAACCCCTCCAAGGACGTGCTGTTCGTCCGCCCGTCCGAGCCGTCCCGTCATCCGCTCCCGCCCACGTCCGGGGATGTACATATGTGTTTTCCAGGCACATATTTTCCGTTGTGGGATCGTGGCTGTCAACGGGAAAGTGCGCGTTCGGCCGCAGGGGTCGTAGGGCCTGACCCGATCGTCGCAAGGACACCCCGGAGGGCCGGCAGGCTCCTGCGGATGCGAGAGCGCGCGGGATCGTACCTCGGATACACGAGGGGGGCCGGCACCTCACGGCGCCGACCCCCTCGGGTGCGTCGAGATCTTCCCGGTCAATCCGCCGGGCGGACTACCCCACCACCTTCTTCACCGCGGCGATGATCTTGTCCTCGCTGGGGGTCACGAACTTCTCCAGCTTGGGGGCGAAGGGGGTGGGGGTGTGGAGCGAGGTCACGCGCTGGATGGGGGCGTCCAGGAGGTCGAAGCCCTTCTCGGCCACGACCGCCGCCACCTCGGAGGCGAAGCTGCACCGCGGCGTGGCCTCGCACACCACCACCAGCTTGTTCGTCTTCCCCACCGAGGTGAGGATCGTCTCCTCGTCCAGCGGCGAGAGCGTCCGGGGATCCACCACCTCGCACTCGATCCCCTCGGCGGCCAGTCGGTCGGCGGCGGCCAGGGAGAAGTGGACCATGCGGGAGGTCGCCACGATGGTGACGTCCGACCCCTGCCGCTTCACGTCCGCCTTGCCCAGGGGGATGACGTAGTCCTCCTCCGGGATCTCGCTGGTGGTCGTGTAGAGGAGCTTGTGCTCGATGAAGAAGACCGGGTTGTCGTCCCGGATGGACGCCTTCAGCAATCCCTTGACGTCATACGCCGTGGAGGGCTGGACCACCTTGAGGCCGGGGACGTGCACGAACCAGGCCTCCAGGCTCTGCGCGTGCTGGGCCGCCGACGACCGGCCCGTCCCGCCCTGCGTCCGGATGACCACCGGCACCTTGGCCTTGCCGCCGAACATGTACTTCACCTTGGCCGTCTGGTTCACGATCTGGTCCATGGCGATGCCGGAGAAGTCGATGTACATCAACTCGGCCACCGGCCGCATCCCCAACAGGGCGGAGCCAAGGGCCGCCCCGATGATGGCCGCCTCGGAGATGGGGGTGTTCCGCACCCGCTCCTTGCCGAATTCCTGCAGCAGGCCGGCCGTGGTCTTGTAGCTCCCCCCGAACTCGGCGATGTCCTCCCCCAGGCAGTACACCCGCTCGTCCCGCCGCATCTCTTCCCGCAGTGCCTCGACGACACCTTCACGGTACGTGATCTTTCGCATTACTGCCTCCTCTGCAACGCTATAATCAGCAAGCCGTCAGCCCCCAGCTAAGAGCTGACCGCTGACCTCTGGCACTCGGCTATTCGGTGAAAATGTCTTGCAGGGCGCTCTCGATCTCCGGCTCCGGGCTCTCCCGGGCGTATTGCACCGCCGCCTCCATCTCCTTCTTGATGGCGGCGTTGATGGCGTCCAGCTCCTCCGCCGCGATTTTCCCCTCGGCGAGGACTCGCTGCCGGAAGAGGAGAATGGGGTCGCGCTGCTTCCACTGCTCCACTTCCTCCTTGGTCCGGTAGGGCTGCGGATCCCCCACGAAGTGACCCAGGAATCGGTAGGTCCGCGCCTCCAAGAGGGTGGGACCCCCACCAGTCCGGGCGCGGTCAATGGCCTCGCCGGTCTTCTGGTAGACGTCGAAGACGTCCATCCCGTCCATGGTTACCCCGGGGATGTTGAAGGCAGCGGCGCGGTCGGAGACGTACTTCACCTTCTGGTGCGTGGTCCGCGGGGTGGATTCAGCGTACTGGTTGTTCTCGCAGACGAACACCACAGGGAGATTCCACACGGCTGCCAGGTTCACCCCCTCGTAAAAGGCGCCGGTGTTGCTTGCCCCATCCCCGAAGAAGGCCACCGTGACTCGATCGCTGCCCTTCATCTTCAACGCCAGCCCGGCCCCCGTGGCGATGGGGACCCCGCCCCCCACGATCCCGTTGGCGCCCAGGATGCCCAGGTCCAGGTCGGCGATGTGCATGGAGCCGCCCTTCCCGTGGCAGTACCCGGTCTTCTTGGCGAACAGCTCGGCCATCATCATGTCGAAGCGGGCCCCTTTGGCCACGGCGTGCCCATGGCCCCGGTGGGTGCTGGTGATCATGTCCTGGGGGCTGAGATGCGCGCAGACCCCTGCCGCCACCGCTTCCTCGCCGATGTAACAGTGCAGGAAGCCCGGGAGCTGTCCTTTCAGGAACAGGTCCGCCGCCGTCTCCTCGAAGGTGCGGACGGAGACCATCTTGCGGTAGATCTCCAGCAAAAGAGGGGTGTCCAGCGATTTCATATGGCACCTCATGCAGATTTGTTGAAAGTACAGAGAGAAAGAATCAGCGGCATTCGGCGGGCATCATATGGGCACCCCTTCGGCCTTGTCAAGACTCCCCTGAGGAATGGTCTCATGAAGAGGACGTGTAGGCGAAGCCGGATGGGACAAAAGTCACAGACCCCGGCCACCATTCCGCTTACACTCCCCGGCGAAGTCTGCCATCGGAAAGGGGAGAGTCTCATGACACGCCATCTGCTCATCGCCGGATTGGGCTTGATCGTTTTCCTGACCCGGCCGGACGCCAGCGCCGCGGAGCAGGCAGTTCCCCGGGACAATGCGTTCAAGCCCACCGCCTTCATGACGGCGCCGGATTCGGCCGAGGTCAAGCGCTTCACGATCCGGGTCGAGGAGGCCCTGCTGAAGCTCGGGGCCGGGATCAGCTACTACGCCTGGACCTTCGGCGGAACCGTGCCCGGTCCCACCCTGCGCGTCCGGGAAGGGGACCAAGTGGAGATCACCCTGGAGAACCACGGGACGGTCGCCCACGGGATTGATTTGCATGCCGCCGCGGTGGCGCCCGGAAAGGCCTTCGCGCCCATCGCGCCCGGGGAGCGGCACACGCTTCGGTTCGTCGCCCGCCAGCCGGGTGTCTTCATGTACCACTGCAGCGCCACCCCCATCATCAGCCACATCGCCAATGGCATGTACGGCGTGATCCTGGTTGATCCGAAGCTGGGCAGGCCGCCGGCCAGGGAATTCGTGCTGGTGCAAGGAGAGTTCTATGGCGAGCCGGACGAAAGCGGCGTGGTGCGCGGCGACTCGACAAAGATGATGGAGGGGGGACCCTCCTTCGTCGTGATCAACGGAGGCATCGAGCGCTACCTGACCGAGCCCCTCACGGTGAAGCCGGATGAGCTCGTGCGCGTGTACATGGTCAATGCCGGCCCCAACGCCGTCTCGGCCTTCCATGTGATCGGGACCCTCTTCGACCACGTCTACCCGGACGGCAATCCCCGGAACGTCCTGGCGGGGGTCCAGACCCAGTTCGTGCCCCCTGGGGGCGGCGCCATTTTCGAATTCCGCCTCAGGGAGCCGGGGGACTACCCGGTGGTCACCCACGTGATGGCGCACGTGTACAAGGGTGCCATCGGGGTCTTCCGCGCCGAGGAGTCGCCCCCCGGCGGGCCGCAGGCCCATCCCACGCCCTCGACGATGAAGCACTGATAGGAACAAATGCGTCCGGTGGTTCGACTGTACAGTAGTTCGGCGGCTCTCGCAGCCCTGAAGAGACCGACGACCGAGGGGCTTCACCCCCCGAACCGTCGGTGAGTCATCATGCTTGGCGAAGGGCCTCCACACCGAGATCGGGCTTGCGTCATCACCGGGGAGCCGCCGTCGGGCGGGAGGTGCAAGAGCCGCCGGGCCGCCCGTGAGGCCCGGGAGCGTGGCGAGATCGCCCTTCCCCAGGCGCTCGAGGCCCCGCTCTACCGTCCCTTCGCCCTGCTGGCACTCGGGGTGACGTTGGGGATCGCCACTCCGATCGGAGCCGTCGCGCTCTATCGCCTGTACGCGCCGGTGGGCCGGGTCCCGATCACTTGGCCGTCGCTGCATGCCCACCTGCAGGTCTTCGGTTTCGCCGGCGTCCTCATCATGGGCGTCGGCCAGCACCTGCTCCTGCGCTTCTCCCACGGCCCCATCCGGCGTCACAAATGCATGCCGTGGATCCTGGGACTCGTCGCCCTGGGTCTGCTGGCGCGTCTGGCCGCTCCCCTGTTCCCCGACGCCTCGCTCTGGCTTGCCTCAGGGGGAGCCGAGTCGCTGGCCTATGCCGTGTTCGCAGTTTGGGTCACCGCGCGCATACGAGCCACGGAACCTCGTTTCACCTCCGACTGGCTGCTGGTCACCGGCGCCTGGTGGCTCGCAGCGGCCCTCGTCGCAGAGACGATCGCCCTCCTGGTCAGGGTCAAGACCGGTGGTGATCCTGCCGCGGCCGTACCCGGCCCGGGCCTCTATGCGATGGGCCTCTACGGCGGCATCTTCGGATGGATCCTGGGCGTGGCCATGCGCGTGGCCCCCATGTTTCTTGCCGTTCGCAAGCCGCGTCTTCTCGGCGGGGCGATCCTCGTCACCCTGAACGGCGCCGTGATCCTCGGGGTGCTGGCCGAAGGTGGGTCCGCCGCATCGCGCCACACCCAGATCCTCCAGGCCCTCTCGGAGTTAGGAGTCGCAGCGGCCCTCATCGTGGGGGCGCTGTCCATCGGCGCATGGCGGCCCCAGTCGCGCCAGGTTCTCGCCCTTCACCTGGACCAGACCGAGGCGCGATTCTTCCGATTCGCCTTCGCCAGCGCCGGTCTCGCGGCGGCCGGCCTCATCCTGGGCGCCGGTCTCGGCATCGCCGGCACCCCGCGAGGCCTCCTGGTGGATGTCACCCGTCACCTCCTCACCGTGGGGTTCGTGATCGGCATGGTCTGCGCCGTGGGGTTTCGCTTCCTGCCCGTCATCGAGGGCGTCCCACTGTCCGTCCCCGGGGCTCGCGCCATCACTTTCTGGACTCTCGCGGCCGCCACCCTCCTCCGCACGCTCGAGGTGGGGGCGGACTACTGGCATGAAGCCTTCCTGCGCCCGGCCGCCGTCTCAGGTTTCCTGGCGTGGCTCGCCCTCGGCTGCTGGGGTATCGCCGTGGGTCTCACCATGATCCGAGGGGCCACCGCACGCCGGCCCTCGGGCGAAAAGAAATAGGGCTTGCCCCTGCCTCCCTGGCAGTGTACCTATCGTGGCCGGGGGGGACTGGGATGCTGGCCGGACTCGCGCGACTCATCAGGCAATCGGCCGCGGGGATCAGGGTGGCCATCCGGGCCCGCCCGAGGGTCTTCGTCGCGGTGACGATCGGGGTCTTCCTGCTCGACCTGTGCTTGCCCCCGCTGGTCCTTTCCGTGGCCCGGAAGCCCGTCGACTACTTCACGTTCAACCCATGGCTGACCCGACTCCCCGAGTACCTCGTCTCGAATCAGGCCGCCATCGGGGAAAAGCTCGCGTCCCTGCTCAGGGTCGCCCTCTTCTGGGTCTCGGCGGATAGCCCCTATGGCGGCGTGGAGTGGGGATATGCCGTGGACGCGAGCGACCTCATCAGGTTCTTCTTCACCTCTCTCGTGGTCGGCGCGTACTTCGCCCTGTGGCTCGCGCGCCGGGATCGGCTCTCGGGTTGTGAGTGGGGCGCTCGGATGGGGAGGCGATCCGGCATCCTGGGTGCGCTGACAAGCGTCCTCGGACTCTCGACCGGACCCTGCAGCGTGATGGGGTGCGGCGCCCCGGTCATCCCGGTTCTGGGCCTGGCCTTCATCGGCCTCTCCAGCGGCACTCTCACGCTGCTGTCAGAGCTTTCCAAGGTCGGTACCAGTCTCGTCCTCACAGCCCTGACCCTGGCCGTGGCGTATCTCGGCTGGCTCGTGAGCGTCAAGCCTCCAATCGGACAGCCCACCCGCTCGACATAACTGCTTCAACGCTTGACTTCCCCCGGCTCTTAACCAAGGACCGGTGACAGCGGGGTCAGGAGCTGACGGGCTGCCTCGTTCAATCCTTCCTGGTCGTGGGAGACTTCACACAATACGTCGAGGGCGGTCTGGTGGGCTGCGGCGGTCGCACGCCGCCGCTCCTCTGCCGCGCCGTCGAGGCCGCAAGCCAATAGGACCTCGAGCCTGCTCGATCGTACCAATGCCGCGGTCCCGGGGGCCGCGAAGGATGCTCGGGTACCTCTTCGCGGCCTCCGGGTCCTGCAGGTCAGGCATTCTCCTGGCCGCCTTCGGCCGCGGGGGCGAAGGCGAGAACCGCCGGCGGTCGTCTCTTGAGCTGAAGCTTGGCCAGACCGCATACGAAGATGATGAAGAATATCTCCACGGCGTACACGACTCCCGTGGTGGGCTGCAAGAGCGTGTAGACCCAGGGGTCGGTGATCATCATCTGGCCGCCGACCCGGCCGAGGACTGCCGCCCCAACCCACAGGATGATCGGGTGCCGGTCCATGAGCTTGGAGAGAATGTTGCTCATGAAGACCACGAAGGGGATGGAGAGTCCCAGGCCAAACAGGAGCAGGAGCAAGCTCCCGTGGCTGGCCGCGCCCACAGCCAGCATGTTGTCGATCCCCATGCTGAGATCCGCCACCATGATGATCCAGAGCGCCTGCCAGAGGCCCGCAGCTTCCCTCTGCTGCTCATGCTGGTCCTCGGCCCCTTGGGTAAGCAGCTTGACCGCTATCCAGAGGACCACGGCGCCGCCGACCAGCTTGACATACGGCATGACGAGCAATTGCGCGACAAGGAACGTGCAGAGTACCCGGACGATGACGGCGCCGCCGGACCCCAGCGCGATTCCCCAGATCCGCTGGCGAGCCGGCAGGTTCTTGACGGCCATCGCGATGACCACGGCGTTGTCGCCGGCCAGCACCAGATCGATGAATACAATGCTCAGTATGGCGGAGAAGAAGGTCCAGGTGAACTCAATTTGCCCGAGCCAGCCGAGATCGATCATACAGCCTCCTGTTCGAGAGTATCCTGGGCGCGTGTGGCATCGGATGGTCGCGATGGCCATCCCGTGCCGTCGACATGGGAGCATTCCAGGCGCGGGTGATCGTTCGGAGCGAAGGGAGATCGAACCTCCCCGGCACGATCCCGATGCGGGGGGAACGCGGGGAAGCGTCACGTGAGGAAACCGAAGCGTGCTGATGTCCGCGGACTTCGAGGGCGACACCTGTGGGAAGGGAGCGGGATCGTCGTCTCACATCCGGCCTCTGTCAGCGACTTGCCTGTGCGTCAAACAAAAAGACCTTCATCCGCGGCACGAGACGGTGCTGTGGATAAAGGTCTTGCAAGCCACAGGACAGGTGCGTGACGCCGCCCCCGGGTGGCGGAACCACCGTCTTGACGGAGGACGGGCCGGTCGGAGTTCCCGACCGATGCTACTCCCCTTTATCGGCGGCTACCATAGTTCAGAACTCATGTCCCGTCAAGCGAAACCGGCCGCACGGCGGTCTCGGTCCCCAAAGGCCTCGAAGTTCGGTCCGCCCAAACTTTCCGCCCGATGGATCGGCTTCGGATGAACCACATCTGCTTAACCGTCGCGAATCATCTTCAGGGAAGAGGTTCGGGTCCGAGAATCCTCGGCCCACGCGTGTAAGAATTACAGAGGCTTGTCTCGTCAGATACTTATGATGCCAGCCGGCAAATCTCACCAAGGCCCGGGGAATCCAACTACTAGTTTTCCTGAACATCCCGAGCGATTGGCGCGCCTCATTGCGGAAAGGAAATTTCTTCTCCTCGACCCGTGTCCGTGCAACCTCCGCCCCCGCCTTTGCGCCTCCCTTCGTGCCTTCACCTGTCCCCTGGCAGACTCCGAGTGCATACCTAATCGCTTGAAAACCTGGGACTCCTCGACAATCCCCACCCTACGTGTACAGGGGTCTGGCATGAGCCTTGCCCACTGCTTCTCATGCTTCACCGCCCCGTCCCTTCGCCCTTCCGCCAGGTTCGGAGCGCAGGCGAGGCCCTGAGTTGTCAGGCATCGAAACCCTGTGGAGACAACCTGCATAGATCGGCCCGCGGAGTCGATCGGGGGAAGAGGCGGACGCCATGCGAATTGCCCGACGGTCGCAGGGCCCGTGGTTGCCCTGTCCCACAGATCGCGATCCCATTGAGGAGGAGGAACATGCGTCGACTCGCTGGCCTCGCCGTGGCCCTGCTGCTGATCCTGGCGGTCGCGTCCCCAGGTACGGCCAGGGTCGCCAGGATCGAGACCACCGCCGCCCTGGAAGACCATGCGGCGCAGTCCGTCAACATGGCCCTCAAGGAGGCGGTGAACGTTGCCGTCAAGGGCGCGGTCGCCATGGGCCTTCCCTGGGTCAAGATCAGTCAGGCCTTCGTCCTGGAGGATAGGGTGGCGGTCCGGATCCTTGCAACCGATACGGCGCCCGACGATGGGGACCAGGAAGGACCTGAACCGGACGCCGAACCTTCCCCTGGGTCCGAGCAGCCGTCGGAATCGGCCCTGTGAGACCCATGCATGCCGGTGCGGATGCGCCCGACGGGGGGACATTGGAGTCTCCCCGATGCGATCCGCATCGCGCGAGCCACGGAGTGCCTGAACGAAAGCTGCACGCGTCGGCGAGGTCCCGGAGCCATGAGCCGGCATCAGGGCATTCCAGCGGCGCAGTGCGAGAGGCTGGGGGCGGGCGACGAGCCATGCGCCTCCCGGCCAGCCAAAACCCGACTCCCCGCAGATGGGGGTCAATCCAGAGAGGAGAGATCCATGCAGAAGATGGCAGCGGTGATCCTGGTGGGCAGCTTTGCGCTGGCCGGGATCGCCATGGCGGCGGAGAAGGAGGGAACCATCCAGTCCATCAACCCGGCGATGCAGGAGATCACGCTCGACGACGGCTCGAGGCTCACGTGGGACAGGAATACCAGAATCACGGTCGAAGGGAAGCAGGGAAAGCTCGAGGATCTGAAGCAAGGCGAGCGGGTCAGGGTGAGCTTCGAGGAAAGGAACGGGAAGGCCGTGGCGGTCATCCTGGAAGTCGGCGAATAGCCACGCGAGCGTGAAGGGGAGCGGTCCGGCGACCGGACCGCTCCATCCCGCGTGCCGATTTCAGGCCTGAAGACGACCATGCTGAAGTGGCCAAGCGTCCTCGTGGTGGAAGACGACGCGGAGATGCGCGCCGTCGTGCTCGAGGTCCTCCGGAGCGAGGGATACGAGGTGGTCGGGGCGGAAGATGGGGCCGAGGCGGTGAGGGCCATCCGCGCCAGGCGGTTCAACGTCATCCTGATGGACAAGAATCTTCCCGGACCCAGCGGGCTGGCCCTGCTCCCGGAACTCCTGGAGGTCTGCCCCGGCACCCGCATCATCATGATGACGGCCTTCGGTGATGTCCCCTCGTACGTCGAGGCCGTCGAGAAGGGCGCGGCGGACTATCTCTTCAAGCCGTTTCAGATGGAAGAATTGAAGTCGGCCATCCGGAAAGCGTTGGCGCTGGACGCCGCCTCCCGGGTGTGACGCGGGCGGCCAACCCTCGAGGCGCGGCAGGGATTCCCGAGGGGACGATCATCCGCGAATCGTCTTCATGACCTCTTCCGCTTCGAAGGCCTTCTGCGGATTGCCCTCGAAGATGATCTCTCCCCGATCGATGGCGTAGAGTCGGTCCGCCACGCGGGCGGCGGTGTTCAGGTTCGACTCGGCGATCAAGAGGGAGATGCCCATGGCCTTGATCTTGGCCACGGCATCGATGAACCGGTTCACCACGACGGGGGCCAGACCCTCGAAGGGCTCGTCCAGGAGCAGGATGGAGGGGGAGAGCGTCATGGCCCTGGCGATCGCCACCATCTTCTTCTGGCCGCCGCTGAGGTGCAGCCCGCGCCGCTCCGTGAAGGCCCGGACCTCGGGAAAGACGGCGAAGATCCGCTCCTCCGTGGCCTCTGCCGCGTGCTGGGGGCGCCCGGTGCGCGCCAGCCACCGGCTGATCTGGAAGTTCTCGGCCACGCTGAGGTCGGGAAAGATCCCGGCGTCCTCGGGGGCGTAGCCGATGCCGAGGCGGGCGCGCTCGTGGGTCGGCCGGCGCGTGATGTCCCGCCCGTCGAATGTCACCGTACCCGAGCGCACGCTGAGCAGCCCCATGATGCTCTCGATGATCGTCGTCTTTCCCGCGCCGTTCCGGCCGACGAGGCACACCGCCTCCACGTCCTGCACGCGGAGCGAGATCCCCCTGAGGACGTGCGCCGGCCCCCGGTAGGTGTTGATCCGGTCAAGCTCGAGCATGGCTGGGTCCCTGATCCGGCGGGGCCGGCGATGCCCTCCCGACGGAGGCATGTGTCCCGATCAGCGTGACGGTCACCAGGTCGTTCGCGCGGATGGCGTCGGGCGTCCCCTCGGCAAGGACCCTGCCCTCGTGCATCACCACGATCCGGTCGGAGTACTTGAAGACCACATCCATGTCATGCTCGATGATGACCGCCGTGATGTTTTCGGATCGCACGATGGCGGTGATGATGTCCATGATCGGGGCCTTCTCCCGCGTGCTCACCCCGCTGGTCGGCTCGTCCAGGAACAGGAGCGTGGGGCGGAGCGCCACGGCGACCGCCACGTCCAGGAGCTTCCGCTCTCCCTGGGCGAGCCCCCCGGCGGGCACCCCGGCCTTGTCCCCGAGGTCGAACTGGTCCAGGATCTGCTCCGCCTCCTGCCGCACGCGCCGATCGTGATCAGCCAGGTAGGCGAAGTTCCGCGTCTTCCCCTCCCGCGAGAAGATGGCCAGGGCGACGTTGTCCAGCGTCGTGAGCTGGTCGAACAGGTTGACGAGCTGGAAGCTCCGCGCGATGCCCGCCCGGATCCGCTCGTGCACCGTCTGGGCGGTGACGTCCGTCCCCCGGAAGGCGATCACCCCGGCATCCGGACGGATCAGCCCGCTGATCAGGTTCACCAGCGTCGTCTTCCCGGCGCCGTTGGAGCCAACCAGGGCGACCATCTCCCCCTTTTCCACGGAGAAGTCCACCCCATCCACGGCGTGCATGTCGCCGAAAGACTTCACCAGGTGCCTTGTCGCCAGGAGACTCACGTCAGCTCGCTTTCCTGACCTTGCGCCACAGCCGACTCGCCGTCCCCAGGATGCCGGCGGGCATGGAGAGGACCAGGACCACCAGGACGGTGCCGAGCAGCATCTGCCAGTACACCGTGTAGCCAACCGCGTAGGTCTTCAGGTAGTTGAACACCACGGCGCCGATGATGGGCCCGGCGAAAGTCCGGAACCCGCCCAGCACGGTGAGGAAGACGATCTCACCGGAGAAGGGCCAGTACAGGATGTCGGGGGTGGTGAGGCCGTTGAGGGGGGCCCACAGGACGCCGGCCAGCCCGGTGAACGCCCCGGAGAGCAGGAACGCGACGAACCGGTATTTCCGCACCTGGATTCCGACGAACTCCGCCCGGGTCTCGTTGTCCCGGATGGCCTGGAGGGCCTTCCCGAAGGGGGAGTGGACGATGACCCACATCACCGCGACGCTCGCGAAGAAGACCGCCAGGACGTAGTAGTAGTAGGCATGCGACAGGAAGATCACCTTGTCCTGGGAGGCCTGGACGAGCCCGCCCAGCAGGGTGGGCGTCGGCACCCGGAGGCCGTCGGTGCCTCCCGTGACCCAGAAGAACTTGAATGCCAGGCTCCACAAGACCTGGGACAGGGCCATGGTCAGGATGCCGAAGAAGATGCGGGTGTAGCGGACGCAGAAGAAGCCAAAGAGCGCCGAGACGAGCACGGTGGCGGCAAGCCCGCCCACCAGGAACAGCTCCATGGAGTTGGTATGCTGGTACTTCACGAGGAAGGCGGCGGCATAGGCCCCCATGCCGAAATAGGCGGAATGCCCGAAGGACAAGAGCCCGGTGTACCCGAGGAGCAGGTTGAAGCCCAGCGCCGCGATTCCCATGATCAGCCCGTAAGAGAGGAGGACCGTCTGATAGGGGTCGCGGGCGTAGTCCGCCATGACCGGGACGAGCATCAGCAGGACGACCACGGGGACGGCCCAGAACAGGACTCGCCACGGGGAGCGCGGGACGGATGCGCGGGACTTCTCGTTCATGGCCTGCCAAAGAGCCCCGCGGGTCGCACCAGAAGCACGACGGCCGCGATCAGGTAGAGAACAGCCAACTCGATCTCCGGAAAGAACGTGATCCCCGCTTCCCGGACAGCCCCCGCAATGAGCGCACCCATCAGGGCGCCCTCCAGGCTCCCCAGCCCCCCGATGACCACGACGACGAAGGCCAGGATGAGGGCATCCACACCCATGCCCAAGACGGCGCCCTGGCCCGGGACGATGATGCCCCCCCCGAGGCCCGCCATGACGCAGCCGATCGTGAAGGCCTGGATGTAGACCCGGTTGACGTTCACCCCCAGCGCGGAGGCCATGCGCTTGTCTTGCGAGGTGGCCCGGAGGATGACCCCGAACTTGGTCTTGTACACGAACGCCCACATGAAAAAGGCCGCGGCGAATCCGACTCCGATCACCACGAGGTTGTAGGTGGGATAGACCGACTCGGAGATGGAGAAGCTTCCGAAGGCCTCGTACAGGACGCTGGCGGAAAGAGGATAGGGGCCCCAGACGAACCGCATGAGGTCGTCCAGGATCAGCAACAGACCGAAGGTCACCAGCAACTGGTACTCCTCCGCCCGCTTGTAGAAGGGACGGAGCAGCGTGGGCTCCAGGATCGCCCCGGCCCCCCCGGCCACCAGGGCGCCCACCGGCAGGAGGACGAAGAGGGCGGCGTCGGGCACGCTGCCAACCATCCGACCGATGGCCCAGGCGGTGGCGTAGGCGCCGAGGGCATAGAGATTGCCGTGCGCCAGGTTGACGATCCGCATGACCCCATAGATGAGGCTCAGTCCGCCGGCGATGAGGAACAGCACGGAGGCGTACAGGAGCGAGTTGAGCAGGTGGATGATGAGGGTATCCACGGTCGTTGGCGCCCCCCTCAGACGGTCAGCCGGAACGAGTCCGCCGTCCTGACGTGCCCTTCCCCCGAGCCTGGATCATCTTCACCTGCGGGCTCACGAAGTCTTCCCCCACATCCGGTGCGATCAGGATCGCGGTGTAAGAGTTTCTGAGGGTCTCCCACCGCGCCCTGGCTTCATCTGCGATCCTCAAGCCATCCAGGTTGCCGGGAGCGTTTTGTCCCGCAAGCGGATCCCCACCGATGTAAGCGTGGATGGCGTTCGTCGAGAAGCGCTCCGCCGCCCGGGCGGGATCCGCCGCCTCGATCCGGATCTCGTGGGGATAGTAGGAGGGATAGAATTCCAGGGCGTGGTCTGCCTGAGCCTCCGGGCTCCCGGAGGCCCAGGTCACGACCAGCCAGGCGATGAGGATCAGGTATCGCGTCACGTGAGGGCTGAGATCGAGCTGCGAATGACCAAGTAAAGACCTGCCCCGCGGGTCGATCGGGTCGCTCCCGGGGGGCAGGTCATCGAGGGTCTGGACCGGTTGTCGCCTACACCTTCGGCCAGGTCTTATCGATCCACGTGAACGTGGATGTCGGCTCTCCCTTGGGCCAGCCCGGAGGGGCCGTGATGTTGCGGATGGGGATGGTAACCATTTTGTTGGGGTCCAGGATCTGGAACGGGTATTCCGGCGAGTTCATGCTGAACCCGGTCACCGCGTCCTTGTACCCCTGGTGGTTATCGGGGCGGAAATAGACGTACCCGGCCGGGCCCGCCATGCCGAGGTTCTCGAGCTGGCCGATGATGGCGTCATCGTCTGGCCACCCGCCGGTCAGCTTGTTGGCCCGCTCCACCGCCATGGCAAACATGTGCATGGCCACGTAGGCCCCCTCGGACTGGAAGTTCGGGTATTCCTTCCAGCGCGTGTAGTATTTCTTGACGAAGTCGTCGTTGAGCGGCCAGCGGTTGTTTCCCGGGTAGTTGAAATAGTAGTTGGAGTGAACGCCCGCAATCACCCCCTCGGGGTGATCCTTGCCGATGGCGTGGGGCGCGACCCCGAAGGCGATGGTGCTGGCGAACTTCATTTTCTTGAAGAGGTCATAGCGGAGGGCCTGCTTGTACATGGCCACGTAGTCGCCCCCCCAGACCGAGGAGACGAGCAGATCCGGCTTGGCAGAGATCGCCTTGGTGATGTGGGAGCTGAAATCCGTGGTCCCCAGCTTGGGCCAGCCCTCCGAGACCACCTGCGTCCCCGGGATCAGCTTGTTTATGGCGACGGTGAAGTGATCGAAGGCGTTCCTCCCGTAGGAGTAGTCGGGATGGATGTGGGCGATCTTCCTCACCTGCGGCCACGCCAGGGCCGTGGCGACGGCGCAGGTCACGCCGTCCGCCGACTGCATGTTGGTGATCCGGAAGATGTAGTGAGGGTTCGGGACCGCCTTGTCGAAGAGGAAGTCGGTGCACCCGTCCACGAAGATGGTCAGGAGCTTCAGCTCCTCGGCAACAGGGCCGAGGGCGGGCGTGTTCCCGCTGGAGGTGATGCCGGTGAACAGGTCGATGCCCTCGGACAGCTTCATCCGCCGGACCTCCTTGACGTTCGCGTCGGTCCCGGCGGCCTCGTCCGCCTTGATCGTCTCGATCTTCCGCTTCCCCAGAAGACCGCCCTGAGCGTTGATCTCCTCCGCGGCCAGGATGTGCCCCTTGTACATCGGCTCTCCGAGGACGGCCGCCGGCCCCGTGAAGAACGTCATGTGACCGACCTTGAACGGCTTGTCGGGGATGTTTCCTTTGCCGCCACCTTGCGCCTCGGCCTTTGGCGGTCGGGAGACCACATCCGTCGATGCGGCCACTGCCGCCCCTCCGAGCGTGACGCCCAACGACTTGAGAAAATTCCGGCGACTCGTCTGCTGGTCCATTTTCTTTCCCCTCCCTGAAAAGAAAAACCGGCCGCCTCGTTCGACCACGCGTGGCTGCCCCTGGAGGCAGCCGTCCCCCCCGCCCATCGAGTACACGCCACACGCTCAACGTCGGATCGATCGGAATGGATTGGTCTTATTGTTCAGGCAAACCTATGAGGCGTGCCGAGAAATGTCAAGGGATTTCGGAGTGAATGGCTCCGCTTAGGCAATGCCATGATTTGAAAGGCAGTTATCGATCGGGAGGCCGGGTCGTGATTCCCTGTCCCAGAATTCAGATTGTACCTTCGGGGTCTGGCAAGGTACATTGGGCGCAGGAGGTCACGATGCCGCGATTCCACCTCTGACCTTCCACCTGGCTGCTGCTCCTGGTGGGAGCAGGATTGCTCGTGTACCGCTGGCTCTTTTGACGACCGTCATCCTGCTGGGCGGCGCCGCCAGCCACCGGCTCGAGGGATTTCATGTCGGGAAGGCTCGCACGCTCGATCCGATCACCGCTGACCGCGATCTGGTCCGGGGCCCTCCTGCTCGGCTTTCTGGGCATTGCCATGTGGAGCTGGCAGGGTCCGCGGTTCGGATGGCGGCATGGCGAGGAAGGCTCCCTGGAGGGACTGCAGGTCTTCGCCACGCTTCCCGATTTCTCGCTCGTGGAGCGGGATGGAAGGCCGATCACGCTGGCGGACCTCCGGGGGAAGGTCTGGATCGCGGATTTCATCTACACACACTGCACGGACACCTGCCCCCTCCAGACTGCCGAGATGGCCCGCCTGCAGGCCGACCTGGCAACTGAGGCAGACGTCAGATTCGTCTCCATCACGGTCGATCCTGCCCAGGACACCCCCGAGGTCCTTGCCGGGTACGCCGCCCGGTTCGGGGCGGACCGGGAGCGGTGGCTTTTCCTGACCGGACGGAAGCACGCCATTTACACGTTGGCCCAGAAGGGCTTCCTCTTGAGCGTGGAGGACCCGGGCGAGGCTGTCCCCGCGGCCCGTGGTTCGAGACAATCGCCCCCCTCGGAACTTCGCCGGGCCGCCAGTCTCGGGATGACCTCCGCCCTGAAGCGCATCGCCTCGCGCTTCAGGCCTGTCCCGGTCATGGCGCACCCTGGCCATCTGAGCACCCCGTTCCTCCACAGCACCTGGTTCGTCCTGGTGGATCGTCAGGCACGCATTCGCGGGTACTACCGGAGCGAGGACGACAAGGCCATGCGTCGCCTGCGTGGAGCCGTGAGGACGCTCTTGCAGGAAACGGGCTAGGCCCGTGGCCGCTCACCCTTCGGCAAGCTCAGGGCGAGCGGATCCACACACGTCGCCGAAATTCTGGATCAACGGACTGAGGAGCGCACTCGATGCCACGGGTGAAGCTGGGCAATGTCCGCGTGGCACCCGTCGCCCGGGTCCTGGGAACGGCGCCAACCGCTGTTCCCGGCCGGCGGCAGGCCCGTCTCTCTGTGACCGGGATGGTCTGCGGGGTGTGAGCCCGGCGGGTGAAGCGGGCCCTGGAAGGGCTCCCGGGGGTCGCGGAGGCTGCGGTCGATCTGGACCGCGATACGGCGATCGTGGAGTATCAGGCGGGCGTCGTCGCGCCGAGGGAGCTGGTCCAGGCGGTTCAGCGTGTCGTGGTCCTTCCGGGCCTCCGGCGGGTGCTGGAGGAGGTCGCTCGCCCGGACCGCCGGGAGAAGCGGTGAGTGGGTTGCCGGCCCCCGTCCCCTGACGCCGTCTTGACAGTCCGCGGCTGTCCCCATACGATTCGCGACGGGGAGGGGGGACGTGGAGCGAGCGCTTCCGACGACGCTGCCTGGCCTCGGCCGGCGGAGGAGTCTGGGCCTGGAACATTTCGCGCTCACCGGGGCGATCGTGGCCCTGGTCGTCCTGGTCGTGCTTCCCCTCGGCTCCCTGGTGTGGGGCAGCCTCACCGAGAACGGGCGACTGACCCTCGAACACTTCCGTCAAGCCTTCAGCGAGCGGCTGTACTTCCAGGCCCTGGTGAACTCCCTCATCCTGGGGATCTGGACGGGCGTGCTGAGTATTGCCATTGGCCTGCCCATGGCGTGGGCCGTCAGCCGGACCGATCTCCCCTGGAAGGGGTTCGTCCGGCAGACCGCGAATATCGCGTACATCACGCCGCCGTTCCTGAGCGCCATTGCCTTCGTCAACCTGTTCAGCCCCAACGCCGGCCTCATCAACCGCTTCGTCCGCGATGTCCTGGGCCTTCCCGCCCTGACGTTCAACATCTTCTCGATGCGGGGTCTGATCCTGGTGACGGTCCTGCACACCTTCCCCTTCGTCTTCCTCCTGGCGGGGAGCGCCCTGGAGTCGGTGGATGCGTCCCTGGAGGAATCCGCCCAGATCCTCGGCTCCGGTCGCTGGCGCACCGCGCTCAAGATCGCCGCGCCGCTGGTGGCCCCGTCGGTGCTCTCGGGGGCGCTGCTCGCCTTCGTGAACGCCATCGCCCTGTTCGGCTCGCAGGCGATCATCGGCCTGCCGGGCCGGGTCTTCACCCTGCCGACCCGCATCTACACCCTCTTCGACTACCCGCCCCAGTACGGGCTGGCCTCTGCCCTGTCGCTGATCTTCGTCGCCATCACCGTGCTGGCGCTGTGGCTCCAGCGGCGGTACCTGGCGAGGCGCTCGTACGTGACGCTGGCGGGAAAGGGCCTGCGGCCGCAGCAAATCGCCCTGGGCGGCGCGCGCTGGGTCCTCCTGGGATTCTGCGCCATCGTCTTCGTCGTGGCCGTCGTCGCCCCCTACCTGTCCCTCCTCGCCGTCTCCTTCAGCAAGTCATGGGGGTTGACTTTCTGGCAAAATCTCACGCTGGCGAACTACCGGTTCATCCTGTTCGAGTACGAGGTGACCCGGCGCGCCATCCTGAACAGTCTGATCCTGGCCGCGGCCGCGGCCACGTTGGCAGTCCTGCTGGGGAGCGTCATCAGCTGGGTGGATCTCCGGACGAATCTCTGGGGCCGCCGTCTGCTGGACTATGTCTCGCTGGTCCCGCTGGGCCTGCCCGGCATCGTGGTGGCGGTGGCCCTGCTCCAGTTCTGGCTGCGCGTGCCGCTGCCCCTGTACGGCACGCTGACGATCATCCTCCTCGCCTACGTCGGTCGATTCATCCCCCTGGGGGTCCGCGCGGCCAACGCCGCACTCCGCCAGGTCGATCCCACCTTGGAGGAGACGGCCCGGATCACCGGCGCGGGCTGGCTCCGCACCATGCACAAGGTCACCCTGCCGCTGATCCAGCCGGGCCTCTTCGCCGGCTGGCTGCTCGTCTTCGTGCCGGCCATCCAGGAGCTGAGCGCCTCCATCCTCCTCTTCACCTCGGACTCCATGACCCTGGCGGTGGCGGTCTACAACCTGTACGAGACCGGCTACGGGGAGGCGGTGGCGGCCCTGGCGATCCTCAATATGCTCATCATCAGCGCCGCCATCGGGCTGGCGACTCGCCTGGGCCGGGGCGGCCCGGCGGCCCAGGGGGCGGCATCCTGATGGCCGGCATCCTGATCGAGAACCTCTCCAAGCAGTACGCCGGCCTGCCGGCGGTGAAGAACCTGAGCCTGGAAATCGGCGACACCCAGTTCGTCACGCTGCTCGGGCCGAGCGGCTGCGGCAAGACGACCACCCTGCGGCTGATCGCGGGATTCTTGAGGCCGGACACGGGTCTCATCCGGGTCGGCGGTGCGATCCTGTCGTCGAAGGATGGCGTCCTGCCGCCCGAGAAGCGGGGCATGGGGATGGTCTTCCAGACCTACGCCCTCTGGCCGCACCGGACGGTGTACGAGAACGTCGCCTTCGGCCTGGAGGTGCGTAAGGTCTCCAAGCGGGACGCCAGGAAGCGGGTGGCCGACGTGCTGGAGATGGTAAACCTGTCCGGCCTGGAGGACCGGTACCCCAACCAGTTGAGCGGCGGGCAGCAGCAGCGGGTGGCGCTGGCGCGGAGCCTCGTGGTGGAGCCGGGCATCCTCCTTCTGGATGAGCCGCTGAGCAACCTCGACGCCAAGCTGCGCGAGCGGATGCGCTGGGAGCTGAAGGAATTGCAGCGGCGCACGGCCATCACCTTCGTCTATGTCACCCACGACCAATCGGAGGCGATGGCCCTGTCCGACCGGATCGCCGTGATGTACCAGGGGGAGATCGTGCAGTACGGCACCCCGCGCGAGATCTACTCGCACCCGGCCAGCAAGACGGTCGCCGATTTCATGGGCCTGGTCAACGTGCTGCCGGGTCGCGTCGTGTGCCCGAAGGACGGCATCGTGGCCCTGGGGGGCGATCACCGCGTCCGCCTGCCCTTGCCGCCCGGGGTCCGGGAGGGGATGGCCGTGCAGGTGGCCGTCCGTCCGGAGAACATCACCCTGGTCGCACCCAGTGGGTACCCGGTCGCCGGCGACCCTGCGGGCCTGCTCCCCTCCCGGGTGACCGCCTCCACCTTCCTCGGGAACCTCACCGACTACCAGGTCGCCCTGGACGACGGGACGCCGCTCCGGGTGCAAACCCATCCCCTGGAGATCTTCGATCCCGGGCAGCGGGTTTACGCGCGCATCGACTGCTCGCAGTGCACCGTGTTCCACTGAAACACAAGGAGGGACGGATGCAGATCGTACTCCCGGACGATTGGAACGGGTTCGCGGCCCGATTCGGACAGCTCGAACGCTTGCAGTCGCTGGGGCGCGTGGCGCTCCATGACCGCCCGCCGGGGAGCGAGGCGGAGCTGCTGGAGTGGCTCCGGCCGGCCGAGGTGCTGATCTCCATCCGCGCCCGGACGGCGCTCTCCGCCGAGCGGCTGGCCGCGCTGCCGGACCTGCGCCTGATCGCGGTCACCGGCACCGGCTACAGTCACGTGGACGTCACCGCCGCCACCGAGCGGGGCATCCTGGTGTGCAACAGCCCCGGCCGGTCCTCCCCCTCCGTCGCCGAGCTCTCCTTCGCCCTGCTCCTGGCCGCGACGCGCCGTCTGGCGCAGGCCGACCGGGCGGTGCGCCGCGGGGACTGGGGCGACCCCTGGGTCGGCCTCCAGGGTCACGACCTGGCCGGCCAGACCCTGGGCATCTTGGGCCTCGGCAACATCGGCCCCCTGGTCGCCGGCATGGCGCGTGCCTTCGGCATGCGCGTCCTCGCCTGGAGCAAGAACCTCACGCCCGAACGGGCGGCCGCCGCGGGCGCCGTCCTCGCGCCGCTGGACCGGCTCCTGGCCGAATCCGACGCGGTCTCGATCCACCTGCGGTTGTCGCCACGCACCCGGAACCTCCTCGGCCCGCGGGAGCTGGCCCTGATGAAGCCAAGCGCCGTCCTGGTGAACACCTCTCGCGGCGAGATCGTGGACGAGACGGCCCTGGTCGAGGCCCTGCGGGCGGGCCGGATCCTGGCCGGCCTGGATGTGTTCTGGCAGGAGCCGCTCCCGGCCGACCACCCTCTGCTCGCGCTGGACACCGTGGTGCTGGCCCCGCACATCGGCTCGGTGACCGAGGAGACATCGCGGCGCTGGGTGGAGGGGGCCGTGGAGAACGTGGCCGCCTACGCGGCGGGCCGGCCGGCCAACGTCGTCAACCCGGCGGCGCTGGAAAAGCGCAGCCAACCCGTGAGGAGTGCGTGATGGGCCTCCCAGAGACCGCCGCAGCCGTCACCGGTCTGGAGCACTGGGCGTTCAAGGGTGACATCCGCCTTTTCCTCTGGGAGAAGGTCGTGGGAAGGCCCGAGGCTGCGGCCGGCACCATCCTGTTCGTCCACGGCTCTTCCATGGCCTCGCAGCCCACCTTCGATCTCCAGGTCCCGGGCCGGCCAAGCTCCTCGGTGATGGACCACTTCGCCCGGCTCGGCTACGACACCTGGTGCGTGGACATGGAGGGGTACGGTCGCTCGGACAAGCACCGCGACATCAATGCCGATATCGCCACCGGCGCCGACGACCTGGCAGCCGCCACCGAGTACATCGCGACCACCCGCGGGGTCCCATCGCTCCTCACGTACGGCATCTCCTCCGGGGCCCTCCGGGCGGCCCTCTTCGCAGCCCGCCATCCCGAGCGGGTGAAGCGGCTCGCGCTGGACGCCTTCGTCTGGACCGGCGAGGGGAGTCCGACCCTCGCCGAGCGCCGGAAGCGCCTGCCAGAGTTCCAGCGCCGGAACCGCCGGCCGATCGACCGCGCCTTCGTCCGCTCCATCTTCACCCGCGACCACCCGGGCACGGCCGACGAGAGGGTCGTGGACGCCTTCGCCGAAGCCATCCTGGCCCTCGACGATTCGGTCCCGACCGGCACCTACGTGGACATGTGCGCTCATCTGCCGGTGGTGGACCCCGAGAAGATCACCTGCCCGACCCTCATCATGCGCGGTCAGTACGACGGGATTGCCGGGTTCGACGACCTGGTGGAATTCTTCAAGCGGCTGCCCAGCCCGGACAAGCAGTTCGCGGTGATGCCGGGCATCGCCCATGCCAGCTTCAACGAGAAGAACTACCTGATCCCGCTACACATCCTGGAGAGCTTCTTCCGTCAACCCGAGCCGGTCTATCGCGGCTGATCCGGTCCGCCGGATCCGCCGCAGGCGGACACCTGCCGGAAGGGAGAGATCCATGGCCTGGACCCGCGTCGCCGCCTGCCTCGCCGCAGTCGCCACCCTCTTGCGGCCTCTGGCCGCCGAGCCAGCCGACTTCACCCCGGACACGGCCGACATGGCAGCCGCCAAGGGGGAGGGCACCCTCACCTGGTACACCTCCACCCCCGTCGAGGCCGCACAGAAGATCGCCCGGCTGTTCGAGGAGCAGACCGGCATCAAGGTGCAGCTCTTCCGCTCTGGAGGGTCGGCCGTGCTCCGCCGGTTCATGCAAGAGCTGGACGCCCGGAAGATCGTCGCCGACGTGGTCACCATCTCCGACCCGGCCGCCATGAACAGCCTGATCAAGCGCGACATGCTGGTGCCGTTCCGGCCCAAGCACTTCGAGAAGATCCCGGCCGAGGCCAAGGACCCGCAGGGACGCTACGTCGCCCAGCGTTTGAACCTCCTCGGCATCGTCGTCAGGACGGACAGGGGCCTCGACCTGCCCAGGACCTGGACCGACCTGACCGATCCGAAATACAAGGGGAAGATGGTGATGCCGGATCCCTCCTTCACGGCGAATCAGCTCATGGCCGTGGGGACCCTGTCACGCAAGTATGGCTGGGGATTCTACGAGAAGCTGCGGGCCAGCAACATCATGATCGTCCAGGGGAACCAGCAGGTGTCGGACACCCTGAAGAGCGGCGAGCGTCTGCTGGCCGCCATCGGGACGGATTCCTACACCTGGAACGACCGCCAGGCCGGCCACAAGGTGCAGACCCTGTTTCCCGCGGAGGGCGCCTTCGCCATCCCGGCGCCGACCACGGTGATCAAGGGCGCGCCCCATCCCAATGCGGCCAAGGCATTCGCCGAGTTCATGATCAGCGATGCGGTCCAGGGGCTGATCCCCCAGGAGGGGAACTACGCGGCCCGGTCGGACATCGGCCCGCCGGCGGGCAGCCCGCAGCTCGGCGAGATCAAGCTGCTCGCCGTGGACTACGACTACATCGAGAAGGAGGCAGCGAACATCAAGAAGAGATTCAACGAGATCTTCCAGTAGGCGCGGTGGGGCGGCAGGGCTGTTTCTATCTCCCTTCGTGGCTCGCACCTATTCCTTCGCGGCCTCGATGACGTACCACATGGGATGCTGCTCCACCACGGGTTGGAGGCCGACCTCCCGGAACATCTCCGCCACCGCGTGGGGCGTGAAGAAGTCTTCCGCGCGGTGCTCGATGGCAAAGGGGAGCAGGTGGGCCGTGGGCCCCCAGTCCACGAACAGCAGCTTGCCGCCGGGCCGGATCACCCGGGCCACCTCGCGGATGGCCGGAGGGATCTCCACCAGATGGTGGAAGAGCATCACCCCCACGGCAAGCTGGAACTCGCAGTCGGCAAATGGCAGCCGCTCCGCCGTGCCGGGGACCAGCGAGACCTGCGCCTCCAGCCCCGCCCGCTGAACGGCCTCCGCCCCTCGCTTCAGGGATTCCTCGGAGGGATCCACGGACCAGACGTGGCTGCCGCGCGGCAGCCGCCGGGCCAGGAAGACCGCATTCCGGCCGAAGCCGGTGCCGATGTCCAGGGCACGTACCGGTCGTGGGGGCAGTCGCCGGTCCAGGGCCGCCCGGATCTCCTCCCCGTGCCCGAAGAAGTCATGCTGCCCTCTGCCCCGGCTTGCGCGCTGCACTGGCTTGCCCTTGCGGATCACGACTCCTCTCGTCACCCGAACCTCCCTCCCCTGCGCGTCCCGGCCACCCTGTTGATGACCAGGAGGCTGGGGGCCGCCACCACGATCAGGATGAAGCCCAGGACCGCGGCCCTGACCCGGGCCCACATCCCTACCCCCGGAATAGCAGCGCCCCGGCAAAGGACAGCTCGCACGTACCGCCCTTCCCCGGGGCTGTCTCCTGATCTCCACCCTCAGCGAAACCGACGGGTGATCGGATCAATGATTGCCGGCAGTCTATGTGGAACCCCGGAGGGTGTCAAGCCTTCCCTGGCCCGCTGCACCCGGGGTCTGGATCAGCGACGCGCGCTGCCCGCGGTCTTTACGCTCCATCGGTGCCACACTCCTTCGGCGTCGCTTGACAGGTGCGCGGTGTCGAGCGCAGCTTCCCGCGCATCGCACATCCTCGTGGCGAGCAACGGGCGAAGCTGCATGCATCAGCCAGAGGCGATTCTCCGGACCCGGCTCGACCCACAGGAAGCTGGAAGGACGCCGGTCAGGCGGCGGACAGGGCGAGCCGGCGGGAACGGGGGGGCAGAGCCCCCTGGGGGGCTCTCCGGGAAACGGGTTTAGCCGAAGACTCCTCCCATCTTGGAGCCGGCCATGCGGTTGATGATGAACAGGCAAGCGGCGCCGAGGATGATCAGGATGAACCCGAGGGCAGCGGCCTCGTTGACGGACCCGCCGATGTAAAAGTTGAAGATGCCCACCGTCATCATCTCATCGCCGGGTATGACCAGAAGCAGGGTAGCCGAGGCTTCCTGGAGGGCCAGGATGAAGGAGTAGAGGGATCCCACCAAGACCCCCTTCCAGATCAGGGGGAGCGTGACATCCTTGAACGTCCTGGGCTTGGTGGCGCCGACGCTCTCGGCCGCCTCCTCGAACGAGCGGTGGACGATCAAGAGCGACGCGAAGGTCCCCCGCACCGTGTAGGGGAGCCGCCGGACCGCCAGGACGAGGGGAATGATGATCCACATGCCGATCAGGGCCGTGCTCATGAACGGAAAGGGGTCCCTGAAGGCCCGCATGTAGGCGATGCCGATGCCGGTCCCCGGCAGGGCCAGGATCAACGTGGTCAGCGAGTCGAGGACGCCCCGCCCCGGAAGCTTGGTCCGGGACATCACCCAGGCCACGGGCACCCCCACGGCGATGCAGATCGCGACCGAAATCCCCGAGAAGAGCAGGCTGTTGACGATGAACTTGGGCGTTTCAAAGGCCACCCGCTCGAAATACTGGAGCGTGTACTTCACCGGAATGGGGGTCAGCGCCCACCCCCTGCCGAAGGAATCCAGTGCGAGCCCCAGATAGGGGATGAAGGCCAAGATCAGGATGGAGACCAGGAAGGCGACTGCCCCGGCCTGCGCCGGGCGAGAGAGCTTCTTCCGCTCGATCACCGAATAGGAGAGGGAGCTGTAATCCTTGATCGAGACATATTTCTTGGCGATGATCAGAAACAGGATGGCCAGGATCACCATGATGGCCGAGATGACGATCCCCATCTTGAAGAGCCGCCGGTCCACGAACTGGACGATATTCAGATAGGCCTGGGAGGCGAGCAGGTCGGAGATTCCAACCACCAGCGGCGTGGCGAAATCGGCGAAGGTCCAGATGAACACCAGAAGCGCCCCGGAAACGTAACCGGGTGTGGTCAGCGGAAAGGTGATGTCCCAGAACTTGCGGAGCCCCCGGGACCCGACGCTCTCTGCCGCCTCGTCCAGAGAGGGCGATATCTTCCCCATGGCATCCACGATGGAGAGCGTCATCAGCGGAAACAGGTGCAGCGTTTCCACCAGGAGCACCCCGTGAAGCCCGTACATGAAGTTGATCGGATGCTGGAATCCGAGATAGTCCTGAAGGATGATGTTGACGGTTCCGGCGCGACCAAGGATGAAGACGAAACCCATGACACCGACCAGGGGGGGCATGATCATCGGGATGATCGTCAGATACGAGAAGAGCCCCCGGCCGGGAAAATCGTACCGGAGCAAGAGAAACGCGATGGCGATGCCGATGATGGAGGTGGTGATCACGGTGGCAATACCCAGGATCATGGAGCGCAACAGCGACTTCAGGTAGAAGGCGTCGGTGAAGAAATCCTGGAAATTTGCGATGGTGAAGATCCCGGCCTCGGTCGTGAAGCTATCATAGAAGAGCCGGATCAAAGGATAGATCAGGAAGATGGTGAAGAAGGCCCAGATCGCGGCATAACCCAGAATGCCGCTGATCTTCATCTCCGACCAGACACCAGGCTTGGGCATGGCAACGGCGTTTTCTGCCTTCACGTCGGCGGACCTCACCTCTTAGACGGGAATCCCCAGGGTGATCTGGATCGGAAAACGCACATGCACCTGCTCGCCGATGGGGAACGGATGCTGGTTCCAGGGATTCTGTACGTCCACCTTGAAGATGGTTTCCGGAT
Source organism: Methylomirabilis sp. (SeqCode) (assembly GCA_035455275.1). Lineage (GTDB taxonomy): Bacteria > Methylomirabilota > Methylomirabilia > Methylomirabilales > 2-02-FULL-66-22 > 2-02-FULL-66-22. The sequence continues at coordinate 26,600 of DATIFO010000240.1, forward strand.
CCAGTTCAATATCATAGCGGATGGTGTTGCCTATGTAGGAAGCAAAGCTGACCTTCCCTGGGAGCAGGTTCATATCGTCCTGCGTTTCGTCGGAGCTGCAGATGGAGGCAACCTCGGGGCGGACGGTGACCTTGCAGGCATCCCCGGTCTTGAACCGGCCCTCATGCAGGCATTTGATGAGGCCGAAGCGGGTTTCCACGGCCATCCAGCCCATGGCTTCCTGGATTTCCTTCACCTCGCCTGCGATCAGGTTGTTGATGCCGATGAAATCGGCCACGAAGGGGTTCTCCGGTCTCTGGTAAAGATCGCGGGGGGAGCCGAGCTGCTGGAGCTTCCCGTGATCGAGGACGGCGATGCGGTCAGAGAGGGTCAGGGCCTCTTCCTGATCATGGGTGACATAGATGGCGGTGATGGCCAGATCCTTCTGGAGCTTTCGGATTTCGGCGCGTACCTGCTGGCGTATCTTGGCATCCAGGTTGGAGAGGGGCTCGTCGAGCAGAAGCACGTCGGGATTGAGAACCAGGGCGCGCGCCAGGGCCACACGCTGCTGCTGACCGCCCGAGAGCTGACCGGGATACCGCTTCTCGAGACCCGTCAGATTGACCAGCGACAACGAATGGTTCACCTTCTTGGCAATCTCCCCAGGGGCTGTTTTCTTGATCTTGAGGCCGTAGGCCACATTGTCGAAGATGGTCATGTGCGGCCAGAGGGCATAGTTCTGAAAGACCATGCCGATGTTCCGTTCATAGGGTGGAATGGCCGAAACCTCTCGGTCGCCGAAGTAGATCTCCCCGCGATCGGGTTTGTGAAAGCCGCCGATCAGACGGAGGATCGTCGTTTTGCCGCACCCCGAAGGTCCCAGCAGGGTAAAAAGCTCGCCGTCCTGGATGTCCAGGGACACGTGGCTCACCGCCTCCAGGGTTCCGAACCTCTTCACCATGTCTTTCAATCGGATATTCATCGCTCGACCTTGCAGACTTGGCCAGTGGCTGGTTAAGCCCGGAGAATTCACGGATACCTTCGTGAACTCTCCGGGCTATCGGGACGCTATTTCTTGATGATTTCCTTGTGCTTCTCGGCAATCTCCTTCCGGAAGTAGGCGTTCACCTCCTCGTTCCGCTTTTTCTCGCCGGCGATCTCGGGGTTGTAGACATTGCCGACCTGGATGTCATAGAAGGAGCGGATGCCGGCGGTGAACTGGACGGCCTTTTCCGCGGGGGAGCCGGGCGCGCCCTGCACCTTGTATTTGGAGGTAATGGGGTAGAGGCCGCGCTCCATGAAGATTCTCTGACCTTCCTCGGTCAGCAGGAACTCGAT
>DATIFO010000241.1:0-2676 GCA_035455275.1 Methylomirabilis sp. (SeqCode)
CCCTCCACGGCCAGGAACCCGTTGGTATTGTAGAAGTCGATCTGCGCGCGAGTCAACATGGATGCCTCCCCCTCCCACGTGATCGGTTGTTGCGTGTGGATCGTGTGGCGCGACCGGCCTCCTGGGACCGGGCAGCAGCCGCTCGGCCCGAGACGAGGTGCAGGATATCGCAGCCCAAGGGAGCGCTGTCAAGCGGAGATTGGCGAGGCCAAGCAGTGCCGATGGGCCCGGGCCGGGAAGGGCCGAGTCATTGAGACGTGGCATGGTGCGCGTGCGGCTCGTCGGACGGCAGTAGGGGACCCGGCCGTTTCTCGCTTGTCAACATAGAATCCTCCCTGGGATGCCGACGGCATCCGCCGGTTGTCCTATGGCCTCTTCCCCCGGGACCGCTCCCGGCCGATCTCTCGCGCCCCATCGTAGTGGTGCCATCCGGTCGCCTCGCTGCCCGAGGGACCCACGCGGCCTAGTCCGGGCTCTCGAGAGCGGGAGCGGCGCGCCAGTGTCCCGCCGCGGTCCCCTGGCGGGGCCGCCACGTTGCATGTCTCGCGCTGCCAGCTCCCCGGGGAAGACGCTCTTGTCTCGTCCGGTGCGGCGCCGCTCAGCGGGGCTGCCGCTGGAGCCCGCCCGCGCGCTGCGGGTCGTAGGGGGTCCCGCTCCGCCAGACCCCCCAGACCACCCGGAGCAGCTTGGCCGCGAGCTCCACGATCGCCTTGAAGCCGGCGTAGCGATCCCCCTGGCGCTTGGCCTTCAGGGCGGCGAGGCGCGCCCGCCCCGTCGCAGTCCGACTGACGCCCATCGCCGCCTGGTAGAGCGCCCAGCGGAGCAGGCCCCGCCCGCACTTGGAGATCCGCCACTGGCCCGCGAACTGGCCGGACTGCACCCGGACGATGTCGAGGCCCGCGAGCTTGCGGAGCTGGCTGAACTTGGTGAACCAGGTCACATCCCCGATCTCCGCCAGGAGGATCGCGCCCACCGTGGGCCCCACCCCCGGGATCGTCCGCAGGAGCGCGTAGGCCGGGAGCCGCTCGGCCACAGGCGTGCACGCCTGCTCGAGGGCCGCGATGCGCGCTTGCACAGCCTCGACCTGGGCCCCGAGATCGACGCAGGCGGTGGTGAGCCCGAGCGGGAGCCGGCCCTTGGCCACCGCCGGCCGGCCGGGGGCCGCCCGCTCCCAGGCCTGGAGGACGGCAGGCAGCTCCGCTCGGAGCCGGTTCGGGAGCGGCTCCCCCATCGGCCCGAGGGTCGGACGGAGCGTGGTGCGCCAGCGGGCCTTGCAGGCCGCGAGCTCTGTCCGAGCCCGGCGGAGGCAGCGGACCAACCGCCGCAGCTCCGCGAGGGGGCCGTCAGGGCGGGAGTAGAACAGCACCTTCCCCTCCTCCAGGAGCTCGGCGCAATTCGCCGCATCCTTCCGATCGTTCTTGTCCCAGGTCCCGTCCTGCATCCGCCGGTGCCAGTAGGCCACACTGCTGGAGAGCAGGACGACGTCGGCCCCCTGGGCCTCGAGGAAGGTCGCGACGGCCTGGTGGTAGGTCCCCGTGGGCTCGAGCCCACAGACCACCTCCCGGCAGCCCGTCGCTCGCTGCGCCTGCTGGATCCGGGCCCAGAGCTGGGCGAAGCCCCGCGTCGTGTTCGGGATGGTGAGCGTGGGCACCACGACCCGCGTGTGGGCGTGCCGGAACTGGGCCACGTGCTCCGCCTGCGCGATGTCGAGGCCGACCAGGAGCCGGGAGCGATCCGTCCGCAAGGTCGCCTTCAGCTCCCGGAACCGCTTGACACGCTGGACATTCTCCGGCATCGTGCGCATGGGGTTCTTCCTCCTCTGCAGGGGGTGAATGGATGGGGTTCCTCTCACCGCCACAGATACCGAGGAAGAGCCCCTTTTACAAGCTGCCATTTTCGGTGAAAGGGGTTCACACTCTGGGAGTCTGTCCTGCGAAGGCTGTTTCACGCGGGATATACTACGTTGAAGGTGATACTGGGGACGCCCGGGGGAGGCAAGACCTGCGGAGCACGGGAGATGCGGGGAGAAACCGGGCAACTCGAGGGCAGCGCACTTCGCCGGGCACCGCAGGGGGGGGAGAGCAGGTCACGGCGAGGCCCGTAGAGGCCCCTGCGGCACGAGGAAGAGCGATGGGCCTGCCGGACGTGAGCCCACAGGCCGACTGCTGGCTAGCGCGCGCGCTTCCCCCGATCCTTGCGGAGCTGCTGGGTGCGGATCAGCTCCACGGTGTAGCGGTATCGATCCGAGCGGAAGTAGGTGTCCACCGCCTCAACGGCGCGACCCTCGGCCGAATACACCACGGTCTCGATGTACAGAACCGGATCGAAGACGTTGACGCCGAGAAGCGAGGCGACTTCCACGTCGGCCTTGACGGCCTCGACGGAATGGCGGATGGTCCCCAGCAGGATGCCCAGCATCTCTTCCAGCAAGTGGAGCACCGTGTGGGTCTGCAAATCCTGCTCGGTGAGCTTCTCGCCGATCTCCGGCACCATGTAGTTGATGACGTACGAGAAGGGACCGCCGTCCAGGGAGCGCAGGCGCTTGAAGCGCACCACGTCCTCGCCGGCAGTGACACGGAGCATCGCCGCGATCCGCTCGGGGGCAGGGGCGCTGCGGATCTCCATGACCCGCGTCTCGGCGCGGTGGCCCTCGGCGAACAAATCCTCCGTGAACCC
>DATIFO010000242.1:0-27476 GCA_035455275.1 Methylomirabilis sp. (SeqCode)
GATGCCTCCGCGATGGTGATCCCCTTGCTGGCGAGGATCTTCTCCCCATCCACGCTGTTCTTCTTGCTCATCTCCCACCCGCGATGCTCGGCGTCCTGCGCCGCCTTCAGCATCGCCGCCTGCACCTCGGGGGGCAGGGCCCGGAAGGCGCGCTCATTCGTGACGACGGCCGTCTTCACGTACATGGCGTTGGTGATGTAGTAGTGCTTGGTGTACTCCCAGGCCGACGTCTCGACCCCCAGGGCGGTGGAGGTCATCATGATGTTGGCCACCCCGTTCAGGAAGGCCTGCGGGACCTCGGGCTGCTGGATGGTGACTGGGACGGCGCCCAGCAGCTCGGCCAGCCGCGACACCACGGGATTCTGGGCCCGGAACTTCATCCCCTTGAACTGGGCAGGGTCGGTCAGCGGCTTCACGGTGTAGAAGTTCTGGGCCGGGAAGGGAACCGAGTACAGCAGCCGCAGCCCCTGGGGCGTGAACCGCTTCTCCAGGAACGGCCGCTGCGTCTGGTAGAGCTTCCAGGCGCCGTCGTATCCCTCGATCAGGAAGGGGATGGCGTCCACCTCGTACATCGCGTCCTCGTTGCCGTAGGCGGACAGAAAGAATTCCCCGATCCCCACCTGCCCGGTCTGAACGGCTCGCTTGATCTCGGGCATCTTGTACAGCACGGCGTTCGGGTGCACCGTGATCTCGACCTTCCCTCCGCTCAGCCGCTTCACGTCGTCGGCGAACATGCGGTCGTTGATGGTCTTGAAGCTGCCTTCGGCGTAGCCCGTCGGCATGTCCCATTTCGTCTGGGCCAGAGCACCGCTCGCCGCCAGTGTGGTGGTCAGTGCCACGGCTGTCAGAGCTGCCTTGATTCGCATGGGCGTCTCCTTGGTCCGAGGTTGTCTGCATCCATTCGAGGCGCATCCCGGGTCCCCCTGGGCGCCTCCGCCGGGGGGCATCACAATCCCAGGCTCGCCCCGTCCGCCCCGAGACCCAACGCCTCAAGCCGTGCCCGGGTCGGAATGCCGTCCTGCGTCCAGCCCCGGTACTCGTAGTACTCGTTCAGCATGGCGTCCAGATTCGGGAGATAGTTTGCCGCCCCGCCGTCCGGGAGCGGCTCGTGCTGGATGCGGAAAGGCAGGGTGTCCTCCTTCCGGCTGAGCCCCAGGCGAACGTTGAAGAGCCGCTTCAGATTCGAGGCCCGCTCTCCCGACCGCATCATCTCCGCGATGTCCATGTCCCAGCCAGTGACGTAGTTCAGGCAATCCACCACCTCCTGCACCCCGACCCCTCGCATGATGAACTGGCAAAGCTTGAGCGAGTTGTACAGCCCCCCGTAGTCCTGCATCACGGCGGCGGCGACACCCTTCCGCTCCGTGGCGTGCCGGTCCAGGGCCTTGTCGAAGCCCAGCTCTGGCAGGGTATTCCGCTCCAGGTAATGGCTATAGCTTCGGTGACAGGCCCCCCGGCTGTAGGTGGCGTAGGCGGCCGCGAGGCTGGAGAGGGCCCGCGGATCGTGGTAGGCAAGCTCCAGCCCCTTGACTTCCACCGCGAACGTGTGGGCCTCTCCGCCCAGATGCCGCGCCAGGAAGCGGACGCCGTTGGAGAGAAGGTCGCCGATGCCCTCCCGCTTCCCGATCTTTTCCACCAGGGCGAGCACGGTCTCGGCCTTCCCCCAGGTGAGATCCAGGCCATCGGTCTCGCCCGGGCGCAGGAGTCCGCGCTCGAACGCCTCCATGGCGAAGGCGATGATCGAGCCGGTGGAGATGGTATCGATCCCATAGCGATTGCACAGCTCGTTGGCCTTCGACACCGCCTTGAGATCGTCCACCAGGCACAGGGAGCCGAGACCCGCCAGCGTCTCGTACTCCGGACCTGCCCCCTTGACGCCCGCGTAGGGGCCGTCCGTGATCTCTATATCCCGACCGCAGCCGATGGTGCAGGCCTTGCAGAAGTAGCGACCCTTGAGGATCGTCTGGGCCATGGTCTGGCCCGAGAGCTTTTCGGCACCCTCGCGCCAGGCGCCCCGCCTCCAGTTCTGGATGGCCATGTCGCCGATGGCCTCCGAGGTCAGGACGCCGCCCGCCGTCCCGTAGTCCCGGAAGGAGATTGTCCGCTCCTTGATCCGGAGGGTCATTTGCTTGACCAGGGGACGCAGCTTGTCGTCGTGGAGCACCAGGGGTCGCCGGGTCCCGCTCACGGCGATGGCCTTCAGCCGCTTCGACCCCATGACGGCGCCCAGCCCTCCGCGCGCGGCCGGCCGGCCGTTCCTGCCGTCGTTCAGGATGCCGGCGATGGGGGCCAGCTTTTCCCCGGCCGGCCCGATGCACGTCACCACGTAGCGGTCTCCGTGCCGGGCGCGGATGATATCCTGGGTCTCGAAGGTGTCGCGGCCCCACAGTTCGCCCGCCTCCTCCACCGAGGCGGCCCCATCGGCGATCAGCAGGTACACCGGACTATCCGCCTGCCCCTCGAAGATGATCCCGTCGATCCCCGCCCGCTTCAGCTCGTTCCCGAAGGTCCCCCCGCAATCCGCCTCCCCCCAGATCCCCAGGGGGGACTTGGCGATCACCGCGTGACGTCCCGAGGTCGGGATGGTCACCCCCGTCAACGGGCCGGTCAGGAACAGGAGCCGATTTTCGGCGCCCAGGGGATCGGTGCCGGCCGTGGTCTCGTCGAAGAGCAGCCGGGCCCCCAGGCCGCTTCCCCCGATGTATGCCCGGAGCGTCGGCTCGGGGATCGCCTGATCCGTGATCCGTCGTGTCGTCAAATCCACTCGGAGGAACCGACCCATATACCCGCCAGGCATGGCACGCTCCCTCAGACTGCTCCGCCGGTGAAGCCTCTTCGCCTCCGCCCGGCGACGAGACCCCAGGTCGGCGCACGCAATTCCCCGTTACCCGCGATCTCAGCTCACCACCTTCCGCTTGCCGAAGACCGGCTCCCCGTACGGCAGGGGCGGCAGCTCCCACGCCCCGATTCCCGGGGGCTTGATGTCCCGGTTGATGTGCACGTCCAGGACGAATGGCGCATTGGCACGGACGGCGGTCTCGATCGCCCCGGGCAGGTCCGCCGGCCGCTCCACCCGGATGCCCTCGACCCCGCAGGATCTGGCCAGCGCCACGAAGTCCGGGTTGTAGAACTCGCCGGTGGATTGCCGGACGAAGCTGGTGGCGATCTCTCGCTTGTCCAGCAACCCGGTCTGGAGGTCCCGGATGGCCCCGTAGGCGAAGTTGTTCCAGATGAGCCAGACCGCCGGGATGTCGTACTCCACCGCCGTGCACAGGACGTCGGGCCGCATCATGAAGCCGCCGTCCCCGCAGACCGCCACGCACGGCCGGTCCGGCGCCGCCAGCTTCGCCCCCAGGACGCCGCAGACGCCAAACCCCATGGCCGAGAAGCCCCAGGTGTTCAGGACCGTCTGCGGCCGTCGCGCCTTCCAGAACTGCACGATCCAGTTGTGGTGGATCCCGGAGTCCGGGACGATGATGGCATCATCCGGCATGACCTTCCGCAGCGCCTCCACGACGCGCTGGGGGTGCATGGGCATGACCTCGCTGGTCCAGCCGGGGCGGATGAACTCCTCCCACTCTTCCTTCCATTTGGCCAGATCCGCCAGCCAGGCCCTCCGGTCCTCCCCGGCTCCGGTGAAGTGCCTGGCGTCCAGGGCGGCCAGCATCTGCCGGAGCACGGTGCGCGCGTCCGCCACCATCCCGAGGTGGACGGGATAGTTCCGGGCGATCTCCTGGACGTCGATGTCCACGTGGATCAGCTTGGTCGGGGGGATGTTGTAGGAGTACCCGGGGATCCAGGAGCTGCTGGACCGGTCGTCGAACCGCACCCCGATGGCCAGCAGGACGTCGCAGGTGCGAGCCGCTTCGTTGGCGGCATAGGTGCCGTTGCGTCCGATGAACCCGACCGCCAACGGATCCGTCATGTCCAGGGTCCCGAAGGCATTCGGGGCATAGATCACGGGGATCTGCATCCGCCGCGCGAAGGCCGCCAGTTCCTGGCTGGCCTCCGACAGGGCCACCCCGTGCCCGACAAGCATCAGGGGCCGCCTCGCCCCTGCCAGCAGGTCCAGGGCCTGGGACACCACCTCCGGATCCCCCTCGCTGCGCGAGCTGATGCCCCTCCTCCACTCCCCCGGGTCCGGGACCTCGACCTCGTCCCGCTCCTTGAACACGTTGAAGGGGACATCCAGGTTGACCGGCCCCGGCCGCCCCCCCAGCATGGTGCTGAAGGCCTGGCGCAACGCCAGCGGGAGCATGTCCACGCGGCTCGGCTGCCAGCTTCGCTTGACGTACGGCTTGATCACGGAGGGAAAGTCGGCCTGAAAGTGGCGGTAGGTTTCCTGGAAGGGAGCCCGATTGAATTGCGAGGTCGGCACATTGGCGGTGATGGCCAGGAACGCCGATGAATCCATGAAGGCGCAGGCCAGGGCGATGGGGATGTTGCAGGACCCCGGCCCGCACGAGGTCAGCGTGGCGACCGGCTGGTGGGCGACCCGGAAATAGGCGTCCGCCATGTGGCCCGCCGTTTGCTCGTGCCGGGTGGAGATGGTCTGGATGGCGTCCTTGCGCCCGTACATGGCGTCCAGGAGGCCCACGTTTCCGTGACCGCAGACCCCGAACAGATAGGGAACTTTCTCCCGGATCAGATACTCGACGATGACCTCGCCGCCGCTGATGGATGCCATGTGCCTACCCCTTGCCCCTCGCGGGGCCTTGTTCAAGAACTGTCTCAGATGCCGAGATATGCCCTGCGGACGTGCGTATTCTGAGCCAGGTCCGAGGCGACGCCCTGGAGGATCAGCTCTCCGTTCTCGAGGACGTACGCGCGGTGGGCGAGAGCCAGGGCCTGCTTGACGTTCTGCTCCACCAGGAGTGCGGTCATGCCCTGCGCATTGATGTCCCGGATCGTGTTGAAGATCCCTTGGGCCAGGTTGGGCGCCAGCCCCAGCGAGGGCTCGTCCATCATCAAGAGCCGCGGCCGCATGGCGAGGGCCCTGCCGATGGCGAGCATCTGCTGCTCCCCCCCTGACAGCGTGCCCGCGAGCTGGTTCCGGCGGTCCTTGAGCCTCGGGAACAGTTGGAAGATGAACTCGACGGTGTCGTCAAACCGCTGCTTCGCCTCCGCGGTGCACGCCCCGAGCTGCAGGTTCTCCCAGACAGACATCATGGGGAAAAGGCGTCGGCCTTCGGGGACATGCCCGATGCCGAGCTTGGCGATTTCGTGGGGCGGCAGGCGCTCGATCGGGCCGCCGTCGAAGCGGATGGTCCCTGCCCGCGGCCGGAGCAGCCCGGAAATGGCCTTGAGGGTCGTCGTCTTCCCCGCCCCGTTGGAGCCCACCAGCGCCACGATCTCCCCCTGGCTCACGCGCAGGGTCAGGTGTCGCAGGGCGGGTAGGTCCCCGTACGCGACATCGATGCCCTCGACCTCAAGCATTGCCGGCAGCCTCCGTCACGCCGAGGTACGCCTGGATGACCTCGGGATTTCGAGCCACCTCGGCCGGTTTCCCCTCGGCCAGAACCTGCCCGTAGTTGAGAACCACATCACTGCTCATCCGACGTCTTGTGAGTCCTGGCCTCAGTTGCGTGGGGGATGATCCCCATTGTCTTCAGTCTCACCCGAGTGCCCCAGGAGCTGGGACAGGCGGTGTCCCATGCCCCTCACGAACTGTGTGAGATGTGCCATTCGATCCAGGCTCACGCGCCACACCGGACCGGAGATGCCGATAGCGGCCACGACGTGACCCGTGAAGTTTCGCGCGGGCGCGGCGAGGCAACGGATGCCCTGGGCAAATTCTTCGTCGTCGAAGGAATACCCCTGCTTTCGCACCCGCTCCAACTCCCCCTCCAGGATCGGGGCGGCCGTGATGGTCTTTGGCGTGAAAGGTCGGAATTCAGCGGTCTTGAGGAACGATCTCAGCTCGGCCGCCGGGAGGTACGCCAGCAGCGCCTTGCCGATGGCCGTGCAGTGGGCAGGCCGGGGATATCCAACCCGATCGCTCAATCGAACGGGACCGCTCCCGTCGATCTTGTCGATCACGATGACTTCGCCCCGCTCCAGGACTGCCAGGTGCGACGTCTCGCCAGTCTGCTGGGCCATTTCTGCCAGCAACGGCTTGGCGATCTTGGAGAGCTGGACCTCGGTCCAGGCCGACGCGGCGAGGTGGAAAACCTTGGAGCCCAGCAAGTATTCCCGGGTGGATTCGTCCTGGACCAGATACCCCAGGGTGGACAGGGTTCGGAGGAGGTGAAAGGTCGTGCTGGTATGGAGGCCAATCTCCCGGCTGACCTCCGCCATCGAAATGCCTTTCCCCTTCTTGGCGATGATCTCGAGGATTCCCAGCCCCCGCTGCAGCGACTGGATGAGGGGCCCCTGGGCTGTCGTCTTCCCATCCCTTCGCAAGGCTCGGTTTGCCATGGGATCAACCTCTCTGCCCCGGCACGCCCTCTTTGTGCCCCCGCGCGAGTCTCATGGTTCTCATATTGTGAGTAGAACCATAAGAATATGAGAACTACTCATCCGATAGTTACGGATATGTGAGTAGCAATTTCATAATCTGGTGTCAAGGGGAAAAATTTGGACCGTCATCCGAGCGGGGAACCTGGACGCGAGGCCGTCTTCCGGCCTCGCCTACTCCTGTCCGTGGAGCAGGAGCTTCACGACGTCCGGGGTGATGGCGCGCGCCCGGTGGTCCAGATCTGTCTCGGTGAGATTCGCGATGGGGTGCGGCAGGACGAGGAACCGGTAGTACGGGAGCCCCCACTGCTCGGCCATGGCCCGTCCCGTCACCTCGAACAGATCCGTCACGATCGAGGCCGAGGGGACCCCTGCCTTCTCCAAGAGGATGCCGTCGAGCACACTGCCCGATGAGCAGGAGCCTCAGTCCCCGATGCCGGCGACCATGACATCGCAGCTCTTCCGCAGGTCCGCGATGATGGCCTCATCCGCGGGCACGCTGGAATTCCGCTTCCGCCACATGCGCGTCTCGGCGACCCCGTACTCCGCCTGCAGGATGTCCCCGATCTTCTGGAGGAGACGGGCCGAGTTGAACTTCGTGTTCTCGATGAGCCCGACGCGCTTTCCCTGGAGGGAGTCGGGTCGCGGCGTATACGTCACCGCTTGCGGGGTCACCTCATGCGTGGGATCGAGCAGCTCCATCATGGCTTGACCTCCTTGGTCACGGCCTGGGAAGACCGCTTGCTGGCCCAGCCGGGGATATAGGCCGAGAAGGCGCCGGCGCGCCCTCCGGCCGCGAGGACGAGGATATCGTCCGGGGTCTCGACGAGCGGTCGCAGGCGCGCCTCGTCCCCCGACTTCACCTCCCCCGCCAGGCGGTGAGACTGCTTGAGGTGGGCAAGGGAGTTCTGGGTGTGGTCGAAGATGAACTGTCGGATCTCCCGCTTGCCCCACCCGTCTTGGGAGATGGTCCGCATGTGCTCTCCGGCCAGGATGACCGCATACTGCGGCTGGCCCGCCACATTGCCCGAGATCCGCATGTCGTCGCACAGCGTCGTGAGGATCCCCTCGGCGCGGCTGGAGAGCTGGTTGTAGAACTGGTGTGGGGCCTCCGCGGCCATGACGGTCACGGCGCTCTGCTCGGGATGGAAGCCGCGCTCGACGTGGAGCGGGGGCCACGGGCTCTCCGCCTCGTTCTCGGCGATGACGTAGGAGAGCTTTCCCGGGTGCCCCAGGGTGCCCCGGTCGAGGGTCCCCGGTCGCGAGCCGCACACGTTCCGCATCACCAGCCGGACGGCCCTGCCGATGGTGGCGTTCGCCCGCCAGCCCGGCCCGAACAGGTTGTCCCCCGCATTGATGTCCAGCTCCCGGGCGATCGGCCCGTTGACCACGATCAGGACGGCGGCGCCCCCAGTGGACGTGCCGGGACCGTGGTAGCTCCAGGCGGGGTCCCCGATCCCCTCGATGGCCGCCAGCAGCACCGGCATGTACTCGGGCTTGCAGCCGGCCATGACGGCGTTGACGGCGACCTTCTCGGCCGTGATGGCGACGGCCCGCTGGGCGATAAGGGCAACATGATGCTGGGGATCGAGTCGAACGGCCTCCAGCATGGCCTGCACGCGATCCGGGGTCGGAGGGATGACGGGCAGGCCGTCCGTCCAGCCCTTCTCGTAACAAAACTCGATGGCGTCTACTGTGTCCTCAATCGCATGCCGCTTCGACGTGAGTCTCCCCGTCATCACCCCACCTTTCTCCCCCGGATCATTCTCAAGAATTCTTGGGGCTGTCCGATCGCCAGCCGAGCGGCGCGCCAGCCGTCGCGGCGACCAGCGCCTCCAGCATGTGCTCGCCCAGCAGGAATGCGAAGCGCCTCCCCTTCCCCGCCGATGCTCGGTTCATCACGAGGTCGTTCCCGCCAGGACTTCCGCCACGTCCCGGAACTCGTCGAGGGACAGGACCTGCGCCGCCGTGATGGCTCGCGGGTCCCACCGCTCCTGCTCGATGACCGCGACCACCACGCGGGCCGTCTCGTTGCGGAACCGGATCGTCACGCTCCCCGGCCGGAACCGCTGCCGCATCTGGAACCATCCATCCTCGCGGTAGGTGAAGGTCACCTCCGTGGGGCCGCCGTCATCCGGCTCCAGCGGGCAGATCGCGTTCACGCGCAGAGCGCGGGCCCGGAACGACTCCTCCCCCAGTCTCGCGCTGAGGCTGCGCTCCGTCCCGGGAAACAGGTACTGCTGGACCCATACGTGGGGGGTGTTGGCCGGCCCGCCGATGCAGTAGACGTCATCCCTGGCCGCGCGAAGGGAGGGATGGACCGAGTAGCGCAGCTCGACCGACCTCGCCAGGTCTGCCGTGTACTCGATCCCGCAGGCATCGCAATGGAACTGCTTCGGGACCTCTGCCACTGTCGAGACGCTGGCCTTTGGGACCCGGCAATTGGGACACATGACCTCCCACGAATGGTAGAGGCAACCCTGGCGTGCCGCCTGGATGCAGAGGCGCAGGATGTCCGGCCGCGCCGCCCCCCAGGCGTCCGCCAGGCCGAACGGCTGCATCCGCAGGACCTCGCGGTCAGGGGCAGCCGTCACGTGTCGAACGAAGCGCTGGATGAGCATCTCTGGGAGCGAGGCCACGCGGAGTGCCACCACCAGCCGATCGAGTCTGGCCCGATCGACGGGACTCGCTCGGCTCCGAGGCGACACGGGGATGTCCAGACCCGACTGCCGCTGGGCGACACGCCGGTCGCAGTAGGCCAGGGTCTCCCGGAGACCCTTCCACCCCATCACTCGCGCGATCACCCACCCGATGAGACTGCGCGGCGTCAGCTCGGCGAAAAGCCGGATCGACGTTCCGTCCCCGTTCGGAGACAGCTCCGCCCCCCCATGGAATGTGTCCAGGAATCCCGCCTCGAAGACGCGCAGGAACGTGTAACGCTCGCCCCGCACCCAGTCGAACGGATACTCGCGCCAGCGCACGGACAGGAGACCTTTGAATCGGGCGGAGGCCTGTCGGTAGAAGGCGTCGGCGCTCACCACCACTGGCCCATAGGCGACGGTCGGCATGCCGGTCTCGCGGTCCATATCGTCGGTGTCCGCCAGGACATCCCACAGGATCGCGGGGCGGACGGGAAACTCGCGCCGCGCCTCCAGGAGAATTGGCTTGTACCCCATCCCGCCTCGTCCCCCGCCGCCGGGATTCAGGTTGCGACAGCTCCAGACACGAGCCGGCAGGATCTTGTCAGCTCAGAGGCATCCGCACCGTGACGGTGGTGCCCTCCCCCGGCCGGCCCAGGATGGTGAGTTCCCCGCCCAGCAGGATGGCCCGCTCTCGCATCCCCATCAGCCCCAGCGATTTCCGATGCGCAATCTCACGATCCGTGATGCCTTTGCCGTTGTCCTCGACGCTCAAGAGGAGGGCGTCCGCCTGCCTCTCCTCGCGGATGATGACCTGGGTCGCCCCGGCATGGCGCTCGACATTGCTCAGGGCTTCCTGGCAGATGCGGAAGAGCGTCGTGGCCATTTCGGGGTCCAGCGCGACCTCCTCCTCCTTGAAGATGAACCCGCACTGGATGCCCGTGCGCTCCTGGAACGCTTTGGCCAGCCAATCCAGGGCGGCCGCCAGCCCGAGTTCATCCAGGATGGCGGGGCGCAGGTCGGTGAACAGCCGGCGCGCGGACTGGATCGTGGTATCCACCAGCGCGAGCATGCGTTGGGCCGTGTCCCGCAGGGCCGGTGGCTCCGCCGGTAGGCGGCCAGTCCACCACGCCAGGTCTATCTTCAGGGCCGTCAGCGTCTGGCCCAATTCATCGTGAATCTCCCGGGCGACCCGGGCGCGCTCCTCCTCGCGCACCGCTTGTAGACGGGCGGTCAAGGCCTGCTGGCTGTCGATCCGCCTGGCTGCGCGGCGGACGATCCAGAAGAGGGAGAGGTACAGGATCAGGGCGCCGGCCACGGTGGTCCCGACGACGACGAACTGGCCCCGGCGGATATTGCGGAAGACTTGCTCGGGCAGCTTGTACGTCTCCACGACCCCGGCGGTCTGGGTCGTCCCCGGAAAGCTGATCGGCACATAGACCTCCACCAGTCGGCCGACCCCCTCCCGCTCGTAGACATTCTCGCCCTTCTCCTCGATCGCCAGGTTCACCCTGGTTTGCCCCGTCAGGGCACTCACGAGGTGGGGGTTGTCGGGGAAACGCTGGCCGATGAGACGTGACTCGTTGGACCAGACCACCATCATCGCGGGATCGTAGATCTTCACCCGGAGAATCTCGGGCATGAGGACCGTCTGCTGGTAGAGCGTCTGGAAGCGCTCCTGGGCATGACTGGTCAAGGGAGCGACGAAATCCTCGGGCCGGAGATGGTAGAGGGCCTCCGTGCGGATGAAATCGGCGGTGAAGCGCCACTCGCGCTCCAGGAGGTCCTTCCGGAGGTAGTGGGAGACCACCAGAGACAGGCCGATGGTGATCAGGCCGATGATGAGGAGGCTCAGCGTGGCGAACTGCCGGAGCAACGGCGTCCCCGGTTGCTGCTTTACAGCCATCCATCACCTCCTGTTGGGTGCAGCATGGCAGGTCTGCCCGCTTTCGTCAACCGGACCCTCGGTCTCCCTGCCCTGTCCTGAGGGAGCGATCAGGCTTTGGGCCGACTGGTCACGGGTAGAGGCATGAGGACGTGCTCCAGCAGGAGGACCAGCAGGATGCCGAGGACCAGGCCGTTACCCACGATGGTGCCGAGCAGGGCGGGCAGGCCGGCGAAGAAGCGGGAGGGGGCCGTCGCCACCAGGCTGCCCAGCAGCACCGGGAGCCCGACCACGAGGTAGTCCCGGCCGGCAAGAGACCGGCCCCCGGCGGTGAGGGCGGTGATGGCCGCGCCGACCTGGGAAGCCAGGGCCACCGTGAGGGCCGCCCCCACGACCGGCGCCGGGACCGCCGCCAGGAGGGCGCTCAGCCGCGAGACCAGGCCAGCCGCGACGAGGATCCCGCCGCAGGCGGTCAAGCCGTACCGGCTGGCGACGCGGGTCACCAGGATGACCCCCGGGCTAGTCGAGAACCCCACGGTCCCCACCACTCCCAGCCCGGCCGCGGCCACCCCGGCCAGGCCTGTCACCGCAATTCCTCGATCCGTCCGCCGGGCAACGTCCTCCGCCCCGATGACGCCCGCGACCCCGTGGATGCTCCCCACCGCGTTCACCGTCACGGCCACATACGCGAGCAGGCTCGAAAGCACCCCCGACGGGGAGAAGTGCGGCGTCCCCGCCCAGAGCCCACCCGGCACGGCGAGCCAGGCCGCTTCCCCCACGGGCGCGAGATCCACGCGTCCCCAGGCCCAGAAACCCAGGCTCCCCGCCAGGATGCCGAGCAGGATGGCCGTGGTCTGGAGGAACCCACGGAGCCGGCTCGCCAGGCCGGTGATGAGCAGGATCAGGAAGAGGGATGCGGCGAAGACGGCACCCTCCCCCGCCGGATGCGCGGGAGAGATCCCGGTGAGGCGGGGAACCAGCTGGGGGATCAGCGTCAGCGCGATGAGTAGCAGGATCACGCCCACGACATTGGGAGTGAAGTAGCGCCCGAGGCGGCCCATCCACCCAAGCATCCCGATCGTGAAGAGGAGCACGCCCCCGCAGAGAAAGCCGCCCTGGATGGCGCCCAGCCCTTGTGGAGTCAAGACCACGAAGGTGAGGAGCAAAGCCGTGGACGGGCCTTCCTGGACCGGGTACCGGTGGCCGACCAGTGTCTGAAGGACCGTGGCGCCCCCGGAGAGAAAGAGCATCCGCTGGAAGAAGGCGACGCGGGCATCGCCCGGGAGCTGGAGGGCCTCGGCAGCGATGGAGGCCACGATCGTCACCGCCGGGAACATGATCAAGGCCCACTGCAGTCCATAGAGGAGGCTCCGCCAGAGCGGCGGCCGATCGTCAAGTGTGTAGAAGAAGGGTTCCGCGCTCATGGGACCCTCTCGGGGTCTCCCGCCTGATCTCTTTTCAGACTCTGCTGGCATATCTAACGACCGTAGTCGCATCAACAAGTGTCATTCCCGCGGAAGCGGGAATCCCGGAAGCGACTGGATTCCGGGTCAAGCCCGGAATGACGAACCGGATCAGGCTTTCGCATCTACCGCTGCGCGCTGCAGGTGTTGGCCGAACCACTCCAGGATGAACCGGAAGCGCTCCAGCCGATGCCGGGGCTTGCCGGAGCGCGACATCTCGTGATTCTCGTCCGGGAAGCGCACGAGCAGGACCTCCCGCCGCAGCTTCTTGAGCGCGACGAACAATTGCTCGGCCTGCTCCATCGGGCAGCGAAGATCGGCTTCCGAGTGGAGGATGAGGAGCGGGGTGGTGATCTCCTTGGCGTGGGTGACAGGCGAGCGCTCGGCGTACCACTGCGGGTTCTCCCACGGGAGGCAGCCGTTCTGCCATTCCTGGAAGTAGTGGCCGATGTCGCTCGTGCCGAACATGCTGTGCTGGTTGTTGACGGCGCGCTCCGAGCAGGCGGCCTTGAAGCGGTTCGAGTGCGCGACGATCCAGCTCGTCAGAAAGCCCCCGTAGCTGCCGCCCAGCACGCCCAGGCGCTCGGCATCGATGAAATCGTACCGCCGGAGCGCCTCGTCCAGACCCGCCATGACGTCGGCGAAATCCTCGCCGCCCCAGTCCCCGATCACGGCACGCGTGAAGGCTTCGCCATAGCCCTGGCTGCCCCGCGGGTTGGTGTAGATCACGGCGTAGCCCGCGCCCGCATACACCTGGAACTCATCGAAGAAGTTGTGGCCGTACTGCGTGTGGGGCCCTCCGTGCACGTTGAGGAGGGCCGGATACCGCGTGCCCGGGACATGGCCGAAGGGCTTCATGACCCAGCCGTCCAGTCGCTGCCCCGCCCGCTCGAAGGCGAACCGCTCCGGCCGGGAGAGGGCCACCTCGGCCTTCCAGGCCCCATTCAAGTCGGTGAGCTGCCGCTCGCCCGTCCCATCCGGCTCGCACGTGAACACCTCGGCCGGCGCGGTCGCGTGTGTGGCCGTGAAGGCGAGGCGAGAGCCGCTCCGGGCGACGGAGAGGCCGGTGACCTGGCGGTCCCCGGTGAGGAGCGGCGCAGGTGGAGTCTCTCCAGCCGCCTGGACGCGGAAGACCGGGACGTTCCCCTCGTCTTCGGTCCCGAAGAGGATCCAGGCCCCATCGGCCGACCAGATCGGGCCCACGCTGGCGAAGAAGGGGGCGCACGTCCTGTCCAGCGCGGCGGTGAGACAGGTCGGGAGGCCACCGGTCACGGGGACGCTGAAGAGTCGCGTGTTCCGGCCGGACTCGTTGGGGTGGCGGGTGCCCAGGTAGGCGACGGTCCGCCCGTCGGGCGAGAACGCAGGGAGGCTCACGGGACCGGCCCCATCCGTCAGGCGCCGCGGCTCGCCGCCTTCGGGCGGGACAACCCAGACATCGCTGATGTTGTCATAGTCCCGGTCGGCGTGCCGGGCCGAGGTGAAGGCGATCAGTTGCCCGTCCGGGGACCAGACCGGGTCCGCGTCCACGAAGTCGCCGTCCGTGATCTGGCGAGGCGCGCCCCCGGCAGCCGGCACCACGAACAGGTGCGGCCGGCGGTCGAAGGTGAAGCCGTCCCCATTGAATTTGTGCTTCAGGGTGGTGATGACCCGGGCCGGCTTCGACTTCTGCTTCTCCTCCTCGCCCTCGGGCTCCTGCCAGCCGCCGACACGTGAGACGAACACGAGGTGCGCCCCGTCGGGGGACCAGGCCGGGGCGTACACCCCGTTCTTCAAGTCGGTGAGGCGGACCGCCTCCCCGCCGTCCGCAGGCATCACATAGAGCTGCGCCTTCTCCTTCAGCGCACGCTCCGAGAGGAACGCGAGTCGCGTCCCATCGGGGGACCAGCGCGGCGCGGTGTCCCGCCTGGGGCCGGCGGTGAATCGTCGGGGCGCCCCGCCGACGGTGTCCACGATCCAGATGTTGGACAGGTATTCATCCCGCCCCTCGGAGAGCAGGGTCACGACGAAGGCGACCCGGCGCCCGTCCGGCGAGATCTGGGGATCGCTCACGAAGTGGATGCGCGTGAGGTCGTGCGGGATCATCGCCCGTGGCGTCCCCTCAGACATGGAAGCCTCCGCACTCGAACATCCATCTCCTCCATTCCTCTATGGCGCCGGGACGTCTCGTCAATGGGCCGGACCAGAGCCGCGGACCTTCACCGGCTTCAGGAGCAGCGCCACGGGGAAGCAGCAGAAACACAGGAGGGCCAGCCAGCGAAAGTCGTTCGCGAAGGCCAGGAGCGATGCCTGGTTGAGGAGGGTCCTGTAGATCACGGCCGACGCCTGCCGCTCCGCGCGGACGGGGTCCGCCCCCACCGAGAGCGTCTGTTGCAGGCTGCGCATCCGCTGCGTGAAGGCGGGATCATACGGGGTGAGATGGGACACCATCACCGCCTGGTGGGCCTGGGCACCTCGGGCCAGCATGGTCGTCGCTGCAGAGATGCCGACGCCCCCGCCCAGATTCCGCACCAGGTTGAAGATCCCGGTGGCGTTCCCCATCTGATCGTTGCGCAGCATTCCCATGGCGGTCGTCGTGAGGGGGACGAAGATCATGGCCATGGACATCCCCTGGAGGACGTTGGGCCAGACGATTCTCCCCATGGCGATCTGCAGATTGATGTCCCCGAACAGGAAGCAGGAAACGCCGAGGAGACCGAAGCCCATCATGATCAGCAGGCGATTGTCCACCCGCCCGGTGAGACGTCCCACGATCGGCATCATCAGCAGCGATCCCAGGCCGCGCGGACTCTGGGCCAGCCCGCTCTGCAGCGCCGGGTACCCCATCAGAGTCTGCAGGAAGAGCGGGATCAACGTGAGCGGACTGTAGATCACCACCCCCATCATGAGCATCAGCAAGGTGCCCACGCCGAAGTTCCGATTCTGGAGCACCCGCAGGTTGACGATCGGCTCCCCCACCCGCAGCTCCCGGGCGATGAACGCGAGCATGGCGCTGGCGGAGATCAGCGCGAACCACCGGATCCAGACGGCCGCGAACCAGTCCTCCTGCTGACCCTTGTCCAGGATGATCTGGAACGTCGCCAGCCAGATGGTCATGAGCCCGAATCCCAGGGCGTCCATCCGGCCGGGCCGGGCCTGCCGGATGTAGTGCGGGTCTCGGACGAACTGCTGGCTCATCATCACCGCCAGGACACCGATCGGGATGTTGATGTAGAAGATCCAGCGCCAGGAGAAGTTGTCCGTGATCCATCCACCCAGCGTCGGTCCGAGGATCGGCGCGCAGACCACCCCGATGCCGAAGACCGCCATGGCCATGCCCCGCCTGGCTGGCGGGAAGCTTTCCAGAAGGATTGCCTGGGACAGGGGCTGCAGGGCTCCCCCGCCCACGCCCTGGAGGATGCGGGCGACAATGAGGAGCGCCAGGCTCGTGGCTGTCCCGCACAGGAAGGAGGAGACGGTGAATATGATGATGCAGGTGATGAGGAAGCGCTTCCGGCCGAACACCTTGGCCAGCCACCCGCTCGCCGGAAGGACGATGGCGTTCGAGATCAGGTAGCTGGTCACCACCCAGGTGGCCTCCTCGGTCGTGGCCGAGAGGTTGCCGGCCATGTGAGGGAGCGAGACCGTGACGATGGTGGTGTCCAGCACCTCCATGAACGTGGCGAGCATCACCGAGCCCGCGATCAGCCAGGGGCTCACCTCCGGCGCCCGGGGTCCCTCCCCACTCATCTCACCTTCACCGTAGGAACGACCGACATGCCCGGACCGAAGGGCCGGCTGGGATCGAGGGGCTCGTCGAAGACGATCTTGACGGGGACGCGCTGGACGACCTTGACGTAGTTTCCCGTGGCATTCTCCGGCGGGAGGAGGCTGAATCGGGCCCCTGTCCCGGACTGGATGCTGTCCACATGTCCTTTGAAAATCCGACCAGGGTATGCATCCACCTTGATGTCCGCCGGCTGGCCGGGCCGCATGTGTGTGAGTTGCGTTTCCTTGAAGTTGGCGATGACCCACACCCTCCTGGGCACGAGGGCCATGAGGCTCTGCCCCACCTGCACGTATGCGCCCGGCTCGACATTCTTCCGCGTGACACGCCCCCCTTCGGGCGCGCGGATCCTCGTGTAGGAGAGCTGAAGCTCTGCCTGCTTGACCGCCGCCTGTGCCTGCTCGATCTCTGCGGCGCTGGTGTCGGCCTGAGATCGGCTGATGGCCACCTGCTGGGGCGCGGCGTTGGCCCCGGCGAGCCTCCCCATGGCCTCCCCCACCTGCGCCTCCGCCTGCCGCAAGGTGTCGGCCGCCGCCTGACCGGCCGTTTGCGCCTCGGCGACCTGGGCCTGCGCCGCCACCAGCCGCTTGCGGGCTGCTTCGAGCTGGGCGGTGGCCGTGCTGGCGGCCGCCACGGCAAAATCAAGCTGCTGGCGCGAAACGCCGCTTTCGGCGTACAGTTGCCGGAATCGCTCGACGTCCGTCGTGGCCCGGGTGGCCTCGGCCTCCGCCGCCGTCACCTGGGCCCGCGCCTGGTCCGCATTCGCCAGAGCCACCTGCACCTGGGCCTGCGTCTGCTCGAACCGGCTCCGTGCGGCGGCCGCTTGCGCGCGCGCCGCCTGCACGCCTGAGGCCGCCTGCTCCACACCCGCCCCCGAGGTAACACTCGTAAGCCGGATGTTGACCTTCGCCCCCCGCTCCCTGGCGATGGCCGCTGCCAGCGTCGCCCGCGCCTGCTGGAGTCGCACCTCAAGATCGCGGGGATCGATCTCGACCAGGATGTCCCCTTCGTTGACCTCCTGGTTGTCCCTGACGGAAACTCTCAGCGCATGCCCCGCCACCTCGGGACTTATCGGGATGATGTGCCCCTCGATGAAGGCATTGTCGGTCGATTCGTGCGACACGGCATACCGGTAGTAGTGCGAGCCGAAAACCAGCCCCAGGATACCCACCACGCCCGCCACGACCCACAGGAGCGTCTGGCCGGATGCCAACCGCCACTTCCGGAGAGGCCGGGCTGCCCCAGGCGGGGACGGATGTCCTTCCACGGGGTCGGCTTGCTGATCCGTCATCTCTCTCGCCCCCCGAGTGGCGAATTCACCTTCGCGCCCCTTGATCCTCCGGGTCTGCCGTCGTCCTTCCCTTCGCCTTTGCGCTGGGCGCGGCTCAGCCCCGAGACCGGCATGAGCGGGATCTCGTGCAGATGTATCGGCCGCATGCTTGCCCGACCGCGTGCCGCGATCATCTCCCATATCCCCGCCACCGCCGGCAGGAAGGTATCGCAGTCCAGACCCAGAATCTCGCCGGTCACGCCTGCTGTCTTCTCCAGCCCCTTCGCGAGCTGGTTTACCGCCCCGTCGTAGCTCCCCCGTCTGGCGTGGTGAAACCCAACGCTGATCTGGATGATCCCCTGGAGGAAGCGCCGGGTTGGCCCCTTGGGCTGGCTCCGCCAGAACGCTTCCAGGTGCTCGTGCGCCTCGAAGAAGAGGCCCGCGTTGAAGCAGGCCGCCGCCTGGGTCACCGCCCGTCGCAAGGAATCCGCCCCGGGTGGCTCGCCGACCGCCTCGGGCAATGAGGCGAGGACCTCGAGGTAGATCCCAGTCCGTTCACACACCTCAGGCAGGGCCGGGCGTGCCTCGGGTTCCAGCCCCACCATCCAGGGAATGTTCCCCGCAGGGATGCCGGATCCTCCTGGTAATTCCTCGCCGGTATCGGCTCGGTGGACGCGGAAGAGACCACTGGCACCGGTCAGAGAGGCCAGGTCGGACGCCCCGTCATCCCTCCGATCCGGAAGCCTTTCACGCTCTGCCAGCAGATCCAGCAACGGCACCGCGGGGCGGTTCCCCCGTCTCGCCAGATCGCAGTACAGCTTCACCCAGAGGAGGGCATCCACCTTCCCCGGGTCTTCGAAGGCTCGAAGCAGCGACTCAGCCAGGCGATTCCGAACCGAGCGCCTCATGGAGAATAACGCATGGAAGGCTCAAGAAATATGTCGCTACTGCCACAAAAGTAAAGAAGATTCTTCACTGCAAAAAAGCGAGGCCCCGAGAATCCGTTGGATTCTCGGGGCCGTCTCACATTGCAGTCCCAGCTTGGGCCTGCATCACGTATTCGCTTAGGAGTCCAGCCGCGCAGTCTGGTTTTCCAGCGCCGCTTGCGATCCCGTACCGCGAGGAGTTAACTCTGCCTGCCTGCAGACACCGAATCGCACACACCTGAACCGCCGGAAGACCTCCGGCCCAGACAGGGCGCTATGAAACCTGATCCCGAAGTGACGCGAGGCGGGGACCTATGCCTGGTCCTTCTCGTGGAAGGAACCGCACTTCTCGCAGACCTTCAACATGCGCGGGCGGGTCAAGACCACCTGGGCCCAGATCAGCTCGCCACCGCACTGGCAGGTCCCGATAGACTTCCGCGCAGCGCTCTGGCGAGCCACCTTTTGTACCTTGCTCTCAGCCATTTCTAGCCGCTCCCTTCTGCTGCCCGCAGGCAGCGCAACGGGGACTATCCGCCCCCATCTCCAATGATCACTGATATGATCCCGGACGCCCCAAAAGGATTCAGGCTTTCGCGGTGGACGCCCAAAAATCGGTGTACTATAGCCGGCTAAGCCTTCGGAGGCAAGCAAAAAGTGGGCAAATTACGTACTTTGCACGCATTGACCGGTTGACTGGCCAACCTGGACAACCGAGTCCGGGGGTGCTAATCTCCCTGCGTTCGAAAGGAGGGAAGGCATGGCGGGAGAGTCTCTTCGTTCGGCACGAATCGAGGTCCCGGACCCACTGGCCGCCATCGA
Organism: Methylomirabilis sp. (SeqCode); assembly: GCA_035455275.1. Lineage (GTDB taxonomy): Bacteria > Methylomirabilota > Methylomirabilia > Methylomirabilales > 2-02-FULL-66-22 > 2-02-FULL-66-22. Next base: position 19,222 of record DATIFO010000242.1, read on the forward strand.
GACCTACTTCGAGAAGGGCTGGACGGACGGGCTGCCGGTCGTCCCGCCGACCGAGGAGCGGATCCTGGCGATGCTCGACGCCATGGGAAAGCAGCCAGGCGACGTCCTCGGCGAGATCCCCGCTCGGGCGCGCATCATCACCGCGGAGAAGCTGGCCATCAACGCCATCATGGCCGGATGTCTCCCCGCGTACGCGCCCGTGCTCCTGGCAGTGATCGAGGCGCTGTGCGACCCCGCCTTCTCGGCGCACGGGCCCACGGCCAGCACCTCGGGCATGGGTATCCTGACGGTCGTGAACGGGCCCATCACCTCGCTGGTCGGCTTGAATGCGGGAGAGAACCTCTTCGGCCCCGGATGGCGGGCGAACGCGACCATCGGCCGCGCCCTCCGCCTGCTCCTCCGCAACGTGTGCGGCGCCCTGCCGGGTACCCTGGACCGAAGCTGTTTCGGCCATCCGGGCAAGTTTACCTATTGCATCGCCGAGGACGAAGCCCGGAGTCCCTGGACACCGCTCCACGCCGAGCGCGGCATTCCGGCCGCAGAGAGCGCCGTGACCCTTTTCGCCGGAGAAGCCCCGCACCAGGTCGCCAACCAATCGGCCTCCGACCCGGAGGCCATCCTGTGCACCATCGCCGACGCCATGGTCGGGTCGGGTCGTCTCAGCCTCTCCGGGCAACAGTTCGTGCTGATTGTTGCGGGGGAGCACCGGCGCCGCCTTGCTGCCCAGGGCTGGACCAAGCAGCACGTTCGCGAATGGCTGCACGAACATGCGTGGCGCTCGGAGGAGGATCTGGCCCGCGTCGGGCGCCTGCCCGCTCCCGAGACGCCGGAGCAGGCCGCGCGCCAGTATCGAGCGGTAAGCCACCCGGACGACATCCTCGTGGTGGCCGCGGGTGGGGAGGCGGGCGGCTATTCGGTGGTGATCCCGGGCTGGTCCGGAAAGCTCCACTCGGAGGCGGTGACGAAGATGATTCCACCTTGCCCTACCTGCCTTGTGGAAGCGTGATACTCGATGGTCACTCGAAATTGGCTTCGTCGTGAGACGTCGGCATGAGCCCAGTCGAACGCTCAGCCGAACGGTCATTGTTCGTTGAGGAGGTGTCGCATGGGCTTCGCGGTTTTTGATCCGACCGACGGTCCGGCTCCCAAGGCATTCACGCTCGCCGGTCGGCCGGCACACCTGAAAGGAAAAACAATCGGGATCCTGGACAACGGAAAGGCGAAATCGGACCTGCTGCTTCACGAACTCCAGGAGTTGCTGCGCACCGAGGCCGGAGTCGCGGACTTCGTCCGGCTGCGCAAGGCATCCGCGTATCGCCCCGCACCCGACGAACAACTCGACGATCTGGCCCAGAAAACCGACGCCGTCATCACCGGCATCGGTGACTGAAGCTCCTGTTCATCGAGCAGTGTGCTCGACGGGATCCTGTTCGAGCGGCGCGGCATCCCTGCCGCCGCTATCTGCACCGACGTGTTCGCCCCTAACGGGCGCGCCATCGCCGAGGCCCACGGCGCCCCCGAGTATCCCTTCGCGCTGGTTCCCCACCCCCTGGCCAGCGCCAGCCACGAGGAGTTGAAGCAGGAAGCCAAGCAGTTGCTGCCCCACGTGATGCGATTGCTGGTGACTCAGGTTAGCTGATGCGAGCGCGGAAAGATGCCGGTGACAGGGACGCCAAGCGTCAGGGAAGGAGATCGGCGATGAGGATTCGTACTCCGGGTGAGGCCAGCGGCGATACAGAGTCCTCGGCTTTCAGCGATTGAGATGCCCGTAGTCCCCACCCGTACGGCATCTCCGAGACCGGTGCGGGATCCCGGCTCACCTCAAGAACCTGATCCACTTCGTTCCATTGATCGTCCCGCCAAAGAAATTATCGTACAGAGGGCCGTTCACCCAAGCGTTGTCAAGGATCGCGCTGATACATCGGACCCCCGAGATCGTGCCGGTGCCGCCGACCCTGGTGCCGATCGTCTTCCACCCCACGTTGGCGGGACCACTACGAAGGGCTCATGACCTGCTCGCCTCGATGCAGCGCGGCAGAAGCACGACCGCCCTCGCAGTCTTATGCCGCGAGGGCGTCTGTGGGTCGAACGGTACGTTCGTCAGTCGCAAGCATGCATGCGGAGAGCTGGTGGGCCGCATCTTGCTTTCCCGTTCCAACCGGAGTTCCGGCGATCAGATCACGAGAGCCTATCTCTTACTCGATCTTCCCTCCAATCTGAACAAAAAGCCGGGCGACAAAGGAGCAGTCTTTCCTTTGGCAGCCCGGCCTTCTTGACTACGGAGGCGAGATCCGGAACCCTCTGCGTGCCTGGCATTCCCGCGACGGTCGCGCCGTGCCGCATCAGCGCGTGCGTCAGCCAAGGGGAAGGGGCTAACGCCTGTCGCCCCTCAGGCGCATCTGCGACCGGGCTGCCCCTGAGGCTCTCGCCTACTGCAGGGTGAGCAGCACCAGGATCTCCCCCTGGCCCTCGGCGAGAGGCTCCAGGGCTTTGCCCACCAGCGTGCCGGGTCGATGGATGGGCACGCCGCCCAGGTCCACGGGGGTCGAGCGCATGGCAAAGCCGGGCGTGGAGCTCGTCACCAGCAGGTCACCCACCGCGATGGGACCGAAGGAGGCGTCCACCTTCACCGCGACCCGCCCGTTGTGCGCCACCTTCACCTTGTTGTCCCCAGCCTCGCCAAGCAGAAGCCCTGGCTGCGCGGAGACGACGCCGGCCACGCGGGTATCGTAGGGTTTCGCCGCCGGCAGGACCTGATTTTTCTCATTGGGGTCAATGATCACGACAGTCCCCGGCAGGATCGCCGACTTGGTTGGCACCCACTCCGCCACGTCCTGGTACTTGGCCGCGATGTTGCCGGAGATGACGGCATCGCCGATCACGTGCAGCTTCGCGCCGGGCGACGCGATCCCGATGCCGAGGTTCCCGTTCTTGCTCAGGACCATCTGTACTGGAAAGCTGGCAACATTCTGGGCACTCGTGGAGAATTGTATGGACGAGTCAGCACTATTGCTTATAAGGCGGATACCCGCAGGAGCCTTGTTTGCGTCGAACAGGTGGTATCCCCCTGAATAGTACAAGTTCCCCCACAGGGACACCGAGTAGCTGTCGAGAACGAACTCTGATTGATACGGGTAAGTCGCATTGTTCGGATGGAACATGGTAAACCCTGACTGAACCAGCACGGACTGGAGGCTGTTGCCCTTGATGGGAGCCCCCGACGTCGCACCCCCAACCTGGAGCAATGCCGCTGGACTCGCCGTTCCGATGCCGACGTTGCCTTCGGCCGGCCACGGATAACTATTCGCAGCCCAACCCGTGACCGGGGCGATCAGAAGGGGCAGCACGACCACCAGTACCCACCCCCATTTCTCGAACTGCATCTTCTGAGTCATGGCTCTCCCTCCTTGGTTCAGCAAGAAAATGACGCGCGAGAGATTGAACTATTTCAGCCTGCCAAACAGAGGCTTGTATCTCGCTCAGGCGAGCCGCCGTGATTCCGGTCTGCCTCGACAGGAAGCTCGGGTCCGTGTGGATTGCCACGCGCCCTTCTGCCTGGTGTGTCGAGGCCGTGGGGTGAGGACTTACCCCGTAGCTCGTGTCTACAACGTTTCGTGAGCCTAGCTCGTCCCCGCTTCACCTCCTGGTGCTGCCCGGGCGGTCCGTCCAGAATCCACCAGCCGCGTTTGCCGTGCTGGAATGCATGGAGCAACAATCGGGACCGATACGGTTGCATAAACAAGAATGCCTTCCCTCATGGATTCCAGGGAAGGCGTTGAGGTTCCTCCGAGAACCCGGGCCGCTGCACAGCGTCCCCCATGCGGAGATATTGCCAATTCGTTTCTTCGATTATACCTCAGTGCATTCCTACCGAATGCCTTCCGGCTTGTCAAGGGGAATCTCGTGAATTCTTTCTCCAAGTATTCAAGCCCAGACCATGACTCCGATGCCTTCTTGGCAAGTGGCGAGGAGGCGAAGACACCGGGCGGGACTTCATGCGCATCCAGAAAATGATGCAGGCTAACCGCTGAACCTCTCCCGAAACCAATGGAACGTCTGGGCCAAGCCCTCTCGAATCTCGGTCGCCGGCTCCCATCCCAGGAACTGTTTGGCCCGTCTGGCGTCCAGAGCGCTTCGCCGCTGCTCGCCGGGACGGGACGGGCCGTGCCGCCGTGGAATTCCGCCGCCAGCGATCTGCTCCAGGAGCCGCACGAGGTTGTTGACGGAGGTCTCGACACCGGTCCCGATGTTCAGGATGGGGACCTTTGTGCCAAGGGCCACCTCCGTCCCCAGCAGGTTGGCGCGCACCACGTCCCCCACGTAAACGTAGTCGCGGGTCTGCTCCCCATTGCCATTGACTGTCAGCTTTCGCCCTTCCAGGATCGCTCTGGAGAAGATGGCCACCACCCCCGCCTCACCATGTGGGTTCTGCCGCGGGCCATAGACATTGGCGTAGCGGAGGGCGATCGCCTCGAGACCGTGCATCGCCTGGAAGGCGTGCAGGTAGCGCTCGACCGCCAGCTTCGCGACCCCGTACGGGCTCACCGGCTCGGGGCACACCGTCTCCGGTGTGGGCAGCGTCTCCTGCTCGCCGTACATCGCGCCACCAGTAGACGCGAAGATCACCCGCCGGACGCCGTGACGGACGGCCGCCTCCAGCAGATCGAGCGTGCCCAGGATGTTGATGTCCGCATCGCCGCGCGGATCACGCACGGAAGCGGCCACGCTCATCTGCGCGGCATGGTGGCTGACCATTTCCGGCCGGAAGTCCGCAAGGATCCTTGGCAGCTCCGGGCTGCGAATGTCGGCCTGCCAGAACCGCACCTGTGGCTCCAGGTTCTCTCTTGCGCCGGTGGAGAGATCGTCCACCACGGCCACTTCGTGCCCGGCCCGAAGATAGGCATCCGCCACGTGCGATCCGATGAACCCCGCCCCGCCGGTGATCAGGATTCGCATGAGAGATCTCTTCAGGACCCGTAGTCTTTTCCCATCGGGCAAGACCTAGGTCTTCTCCTGCGCAACGTGAGACTTGTGAACATTCCCTCAGAAACAGCGCGGAACCCGGGGGCCCTCAAATGCATCATCCCGGATTCCGCCCCAGGAAAAGTCAGGACTGTGTCGCTCGAGAGGAATCCGCCCCTCAGCGTTCCCATGCCGTTTCGCCGTCCGCAACCCCCTCCTGCCCTCTGCCTTCTGTCCTCCGTCTCATCCCCGCTGCGTGCTGTCCTCAAGCAGTTACCTGATGAACGCCGCGATCGCGGCGAAGGGAAGCGCAAATCCGGCCACGATGGTGGCGATGTCTTTTATGAGCGGAATCGTCCGGATCCTCGGCTCCGTGGAGACCGGCACCACGATAGTATCTCCCGGCTCGATCTGGCGGAGCTTGACGAAGTTCGAGAGGGCCGTGCCGTCCGCCTTGATGACATATGTCTGTTCCAAATCGGCCTCGCGCGTCGCCCCACCTGCGCGCGCGATGTAGAACTCAACGTTCTCCTTTTCCGCATGCAGGACCGCATTGCTGTTGCGAACCGCGCCGAGGACCAGAACCGACGTCGGCTCCTGGGGAACAAAGAGGGAATCGCCTTGCTCCAGCAGGATATCGTTCGGAGTGCCCTTGAGCTTTTCCGGAGAGTCAACCCGAATGGCCAACCTCCCCAGGGTCACGGAAGCGGCCAGGGATCGAAGCAACTCCCGTCGCTGGGAAGTGATCAATGTCTGCGCCGTTGAGACCTCCGTCTTCTGTGTGCCTGATAGCTCGACCGAGCCAGCGGTAGTCGCCGCCGACTCTGACAGCAAGGACTGCTCCTGGCTCCGGATGAATTTCTCCACCTGCTGCCGTTCGATCTCGCGAATCGATTCCCGCGTGAAAACGGCGCCTCTTGGGAACGCGCCAGGCGCGAAGCCGCCGGCGCGCTCGATTACGTTGCTCAGCCGCTCGTCCGCCGTAATCGCGTACTCCCCGGGGTAGCGGACCCGCCCCGTGACCGACACCGTGCGTTTCTCCACGCCTTCAGCAATCTCGCGTATGAAGATATGATCGCGGTCCGACAGGAATTGGTCCAGCTCTCCGCCAGGATTGGCCAGGACTTGCTCCAAGTCCACGGGGATCACTCTCACGGTCGTCCCGGGATCAGCCCGGTACATCTCCGCGTTTCGAAGATACGCCAAGCGCGTCGGCTGACCCTTGAAGACCAGATCGCTGATTCGCATGCTCGGGGTCAGCTCGAAGACCCCCGCCCGGTACACGGAGCCGGTGATCTGGACCAGGGGCTTGGGACGGACGTCTAGTTGATGATACACGATCACCCGATCGAACTGATTCAGGAGAAAGTTCTGCCGCACATCGCCAGCCATCGCCGCCCCCAAGTCAATGGGGATCATCTCGGCCTGCCGACCGTCGTAGAACTTGGCCAGGTCCGCCCGCTCCAAGTAGCTCCCCGGCAGCAGCCCCTCGGCTTGGTCGATCAGGTCCTTGACCCGCATCCCCGGCTTCAACCCATAGGTCCCGGGCCGCCGGACGTTTCCGTCGAGGGAGACGTAGCTGTACAGCGTCCGATCGATCGGGAACACGGACACAAAATCCCCTTCCTGTAGAGGGAAGGTGGCCGTCTTGACCTCGAAGTCTTTCAGGTCGGTGAATTCGGTATCCAGGACCACCTTTCGCTGGCGCTCGATGACCCGCTCGACCTGGACGCGTTTGACATAGGTGAGAATCGTCAACCCCCCTCCCATTTCAAGGATTTGAGCCAGCGTCGTCTCGTCCTTCAGCTCGTAGATGGCAGGCCGCTTCACGTACCCCGCCAACGCCACCACGCGGCCGATGGGCGGGACAAAGATCGCATCGTCCGGCAAGAGTCTCTCGTCGCCCAGACGGCTCCCCTCCAAGAGGAACCTGTACAGGTCCAACCTGGAGATGATATGATTGTTGCGGATCAGGCGGATGTCCCGTAGGCTCCCTTGGGTCGAAGGACCGCCAGCGGAAAAGAGGGCGTTCGTGATCGTGGAAATCGAACTGACCGTGTAGGCCCCCGGCTTGACCACCTCCCCCAGGATGAAAACCTTCATGCTCCGGAGTGGCCCCATGGTAACGTTGACATTGACCCGCGTGTAATACTGCGTGAGCTGATCCCTGACGAGTGCCTCCATCTCCGAGAACTTTAGCCCCCACACGCGAACGGGGCCGGCCTTTGGCAGAAGGACCTCGCCGTTCCGATCCACGACCAACTGAAAACTGCCTTCCGCCAGCCCCCACATATTCACTATCAGGGTGTCCCCCGGCGCTATGACATACTCCGGCCCAACAGGGACATCCTGAACCGGAGCAAAGGTGTTTGACGGGGCCTCGAAGAGGCTGTATCCGAACTGCCGAAGTCGCCGTTCAACCGCCAGCGGGGCCTCCAACTCCGAGAACGCGCGCTCGATGAACGTCGGCGGAGCCTCCTGGCGAGGAAGAGTTGGAGCCAGGGTCACGCCGGGCAGCGGGAAAGGGACTTGTCCCGGGACTTGACCGGGCATCTGCGGCGGCACCTGTGCTGGGACTTGACCGGGCATCTGCGGCGGCACCTGTGCTGGGACTTGGCTCGGTTGAATCTGGCCGGGAGTTGGCGTCTGTCCCGTTGGAAATTGACCGGGGACCGGAATTCCCAAGGGGAGGAATGGCGAGACCTGTCCCGCCTGGACCCCGGGCTGAGCCGGGAGAGTGGACGGCGGCAACGGCTGACCGACCGTCCCCGGCACAGGCGGGGCGAGCGGGGTTAAGCTCGAGGGAAGTGCGGGAGCTGTTGCTCCACGTCCGTAAGGGCTGGGCACTCCGACCGCGGGGGCCTGCCCCGGTTGCCCGGGGACCGGCGCCGGATAGAGCGGCGCAAGGCTCGGCGGGACTCCGGGCTGGCCCGGCATGGCAGGCGTGGTGAGGATTTGCCCCGGTGCAGGGGCCGCCTGTCCAGGGATGCCTGGCGTGATCGGGCCGATCGACGGACTCGGCGCCTGAACTGGAGGAGCAGTTGGCGCCGGTTGTTGCCCGCTTGCGACCCCTAACGGCACGCAAGGCTCAAGCAGCAACGCGGCAGCGATGATGATGGTGATGGACTGCCTGGTGATGGACTTTCGCTTCACACAGATCATTTGCACCTCACGGTTCGTAAGTGCAGTCAAGGGGACGTGGCGGATTGTGACGCATCCTCCCCCGACGGGACGCGTGGTCGCGTATAGGAATCCAGTGTGATGCACGGCAATGGGTGGTAACTCATTGCTGG
>DATIFO010000243.1:0-12366 GCA_035455275.1 Methylomirabilis sp. (SeqCode)
TTCCTTGGTGTCTTCGTGCCTTGGTGGTGACGGAGTCTCGGATCAACGCTAACCCCGATGTCGAGGATGTGCGCGCGGGCCGACTCGGGGGCGTGATGGAGGACACGTTGCCGTTGGCAGCGCAGGTGGTGTGGATCACCCGGAGGTCGGGGATGGTCTGAGTGCGCACGCGAACGGCCGGATCGTAGGTGAAGCGGACGCTGCGGGCGAGCGGATCGGTCCGGCCCTCCAGACGGTGCAGGCTGTGGCCGTGGCTCACTCTGGGCGCAGACGACACAAGCAAGGAAAAGAAGCTACCCCCAGGACGGCCCCTCACTTGCCGTCTCCATCCTGGGGGCTGGGCGAGCGCTCGCGAGGGTGCAGCGATGACAAGTCTACGTAGTCAACAAGGCATGACGATAATCGGCCCTCACTTGGCCCGCTGGATGGTGAATTTCCCGAAGGCGAAGCCGATGTCCACCCCGCGGCCGGTCCCGGCGAGCGCCAGGGAGACCACGCCCTTGGTTAGCGCCTGCACGTCGGCCGATTTGCCGGCCCCTGCGTGTGCCTCGGACTGGGCGTAGGAGCCAAACAGCTCGCTGATCCCTCGCGCCCCGGTGAACTTCCCGGTGCCGCCCACGATCTCAGACTTCCCGAAGGTGATCCCGCCGCCCTTGGCCGTGAGCTTGACCCTGGCCTTCTCGCCGTTGCTGCACGTGATCGTCCCCTCCCCGCTTGCCGTCTTGTAAAAGGCGGACCAGCTCTTGAGGTTGAATGTCATCTCGCACTCGACAGACGCCCCCTGCTCTTTGGTCGTGGCACCCTGCGCGGCGAGAAGGCTGGCGGGGGCGCCGATCGAGAGGGTGAGGCTGCACAGCAGGACGACCGTGGCGGTTGACGTCGCAGGCTTCATGCCATCCCCCGTGTGTGAGGGGGTGCGCCGCTGAGGTGGATGCCCGTCTCAACGGACGAGCGATTGTCTTCGCCCGGTAACACTACGGAACCGCTCCCCCCCTGTCAAGGGATCCGACAACCAGTGATGTCGTCCGGGACGAAGTCCGTTGCCCCGTTCAGCATGTGGCGAAGAGGCGTCCCGACTCGGCCGCGGTGCCCTGGCCCTGTCTGGCAGCCCGGTGGACGTCCTGGGGCCGGATCCCGAGGACACGGGCGAGGGGCCGAATTACCTCGCCGAGGACGGTGGTCCAGAGATAGGCGATCCCTTCCCGCTACGCCGCTCCCCCTGATACCTGGCTCTATCGAAGCTGGCGCTTCCATCCGGACGAGATGGGGGGCGAGCGTGGGCAGGAGGGGCCAGGCGTAGACGGTCAGGGCCCCGTGCTCCGCCACGGCGGCCAAGCGGGCGAGGAAGGCAGACAGATCTGCGTCATCTCGGAAGACGGCCCGCCGCTCGAGCCCCCGCACCATCCCGTGGTGGAGCCTACCCGGGGCATCCAGGCGCGCCTGTTGGAGGAAGGCACCAGCGTCTCAGCACAAGACGCTATACATGGCAACGCATGACCACATGGCAACGTCCCGCATGATGGGGGATGTGGGCGCTCACCTCGGCGGGGCAGTCCAGGGCATCGACCCCCCGCAGGTTCGCCTGGGGGCGTGGGTGGACCGCGTCTGACCGCTAGCTGATCCTGTCCTTGTGCCCCCCCAGCCTCCGTGGGGTCATCGCGTCTCCCACGGGATCGGCATGTCGGCGCGAACGATGTGTTCTTCGTGGCCAACGAAGTGGGTCACGAGTTCGCGCGCTGCGAAGGCGCCGCGGATTCGGAGCGCGTCCTGCCCGACGTTGCGGAAGCCGTGGCGGACGCCAGCCGGCATGAAGGCGCTGACGCCGGGGCCGACTGTGCGGCGGTCCTCGCCGATCCAGACCTCGGCGGTGCCTTCGACGACCTCCAGGACCTCGTCGAAGTCGTGCCAGTGCGTCGGCGCGCCAATGCCCGGCTCACAGATCTGCTCGATCAGCGCTAGGTGGTCGGCGGTGGGGGCGCCGCCGCCGGTGGCGTCGGTGATGGTGCGAATGCGGGATCCCGGCCGGTTCTGCCGCCAGGCGACCGGCGCCTGCTGGACGAATGGCATGCTGTGCCTCACTCCCCGGAAGAAACCTCGAAAATGCCCTCGGCTGGACGCCGGGGCTGGAGGGGATGCACCGACCAGGGGGCCGCCGGACCGAGGGGAGGCCCCGCGAGGAATCCGAGACGCCAGGGACGCTACCACCCGCCGGGTGGTGGTGTCAACAGGCAACGGGACAAAGCAGGCGGCATTTAGTAATGAGGCACTCCCTCAAGTAGGAAAGCCGCCCCAGGAGTTCAGGGTGATTCGAGTCGATGAGCCAGTCGCCGCCTTGGACCGCATAGCTCGCCCCTGGTGGGGCTCAGGTCGAGGCGTCGGGCCAGTTCCGTGATGGGAGGATGTTTCGCCGCGCGATCCCGTGGACCGGGATGCGGTGCAACCCCCCGGGCGGATCGAGCCGCGCTGACCGTAGCATGGACCTGTGCGTCCACTCTCCAGCGGCGACCGTCAACTGAATTACTGAAGGGCGTCCCTCTTTCCAACGGGTCCTGGATGACGCTCGGCCGAGGGCCGTGCGGCGCGCTCGCGCGAGTCCACGCAGAGTGTCAGATTGCGGGGCGCGGCCTCAGCGCCGCTTCTATCGCCCCGATCATCGCCTGCATTGTCGTCCCCCAGTTGGCGTTGTCGAGGCTGGGCGCCTGGTAGTTCACCAGCGGCTTAAGTTCATGCGGCAAATCGCCCATCGCCGGCAATTGCGCGCCGCCGACAAGCACTGGCAGGATCGTCTTGCCCCCGGCAAGCAGCAGGGACAACTCGCGGCGGACCACATCGTCGCTATCATGCAGGCGCACCCGGCCGTTGGCCTCGCGCGCGGAGAACTCCGGCCCGATCACGACGATGCCAACCCGGCAGGCCGCGATCGCCTGTTCAATCCTCGCTTTCCACTGCGCGCTCGGCAGGATGCCGTGCAGGTCGAAGAACACGCGGCGATCACCGAAATGCTCGACCAAGTCCGCATGTATACGGCCCGCGGCCATCGCACTATCGCTGCGCCGGTACGAGATGAAGATGTCCTGCGTCTCCGCAAGCGTTCCGAGCAGTAGGTTCGCCAACGGTCCGGTGTCGTTGATCCAGGGCACCGCCAGCCGCAGGAACTGCGTCTGGCTCAGCCCGGGCACTGGCGCGTCGCCCCACGTTCGCAGGATCTCTTCGAAAACGTCGCGCGATCCACCGCCGACGAACGGGATCGGCAGAACCGGTTTCCCCGCATCGATGAAGCGGCGGGCGATGCCGAGCGAACCACTGCGCCCGCCGACCATAATGCCGGCGCCCGCCAGTGCGATCGCCTGCTCGATCCACTCATCAGTCCGGTCGAGCCTGCGGATACAGCGGGGCGGGGCGCCGAAGCCCCGACCGGGCAACCAGTAGCCGCGCTTGAAAGGCGGCAGCCATAGCTGCTGGTACGAATCCTCGGAGGCACGGCCAAGCCGCCTGCATTCGGCCGAAAACGCCTCCGCCGCCGTGCGGTCAACGCCGGGCGAATTGCCGGTGATCAGTCCGAAGTCGGCACGCGCGAGCGTGCGGCCGATCATGTCGGCCGCACGCCTGAAGGGCCGATAGGCCGGCAGCGGCAGTCCGAAAGTCGTCCCGACCACCAGAATGCACTTCGTTGTCATCGAGTACTCCTTGCGGGCTCGTCCTCCGCTCGCGCCCATTTGCCGCCGCGAATTGAGGCAGTTCGTCGGGCTGTCTCTGAGCTATCCGCAACCTCTCTGGCGCCGCTCTCGTGATCTTAGGCTATTCCTTCCCCTCCGTACACACAACGAGGAGCAGATGACAGGGATGGACACCGATATGCTTCAGGGGAGCAGCTAGGTGAAGACGGCTGCGTCATGCAGGACGTTGCCACTCTCATCACGTTGTGGAGTTCCGACCCGCAGGATGGTCACAAGGGTCAGGCCCACCCCGTAGATATCGATGCGCTTGACCCAGCGGCGGGACCTGTGCTCGGTTCGGGGGCTGTAGTGTCGGGAGAGGGAGGGCGCGGGGACGGCCAGTGGGAAGACGGTCCTCGGGGGCGCATACTGCCAGGGCGGACAGGCCGGATCTTGCCGTACCACGCCGATCGCCGGGGGCTGAATCGTTGCTGCCGTCCACATCCGACGCCTCCGCCTGGCTATTCTGGAGGACCGCGGAAGTGGCTTGACGGTAGTCCCGAGCACGCCCCAGCGTCAAGACCGAGCCGGCATTCGTATGCCGAATCGATCAATCAGTTCCAATGTCGAAGGCGTGCGCCGGACGACTCCGGGGGGATGGAGGCGATGTTGCCATGCGCGTCGTAGAGGGTGTGGATCACCCCTCCGACAGGCTCAGGGCAGGCCCGTTCCCCAGATCAGGGCAGGCTCGTAGGGTGGGAAGGGTCTGGGTGCGCACCGGGCCGGAGGGATCGTAGGTGAAGCGGACGCTGGGGGTTGCGCAAATCGCTGCGGCGCTCCGGACGGCGCAGGCTGTGGCTCAGGCGGGGCGTCACCGCCCGAAGCAAGTGAACGAACCCGGGGCCCGCCAACAAGGTGAATGAAGACGCAACGTATGACGTTCCAAGGTGGGCCCTGCCGTGAGGTCCCGGATTGGGAGACGGCGCCTCGACTTCGCCGGATCTTGGCGCTTCCCCAAAGGACCTGAGGCTGGGGCCGAACGAGGGGGATCCCCGCCGAGTTGGCCTTGACACACCACGCCGACGGTGGTAGCGTCCCGCCAGTTCGGATTTCCCCGCGTCGACTCCCCCGGTTCGGCCCTGCCCTGGCCGGTCGCGTTCCGTCGGCCGTGGCGATGGCCGGCGCCGGTCTTACCACTGCTATCCTGTTGTTCCGGTGAAGCCGCTTCGCCAGCGAGTGGCCGGATGGGATGAGGCGGCAGAGGAGGGTCAGGCCATGCGGAACCGATCGGCTCACGGGACCAAGGGGTTGACGCGGCGGCAGCTCCTGAAGGGTGCCGTCGGCGTCGCTGCGGGGGTTGGCCTCATCGGCCAGTGGCGCTGGGCGCGGGCGCAGGCCAAGAAGCCGATCCTCATCGGCCTCACCTGCGATGCCACGGGCACTTTTGCCGATAGCGGCCAGGCCGAGCGGCGCGGGATGATCCTGGCCATCGAGGAGTTCAACGCCAAGGGCGGCGTCCTGGGCCGGCCCATCGAGCACAAATGGGAGGACACCGAAACCGACGCCTCCGTGGCCGTGCGCAAGGCGCAGCGGCTCATCGAGCGGGACAAGATCGACTTCATGATGGGCGCCCTCTCGAGCGGCGTGGCGGCCCCGCTGTCTGAGCTGGCCCAGCGGTACGGGATCATCTACTTCAATAGCAACTCGAGCTCCGATACGGTCACCAACGAGAAGTGCCAGCGGGTCAATTTCGCTTGGGACGCCAACAACTGGATGTTCGCCAACGCCCTCGGCCCGTTGGTCGCCAACGATCTGGGCAAGAGGTGGTTCCTCCTGACCCACGACTACGTCTGGGGAAAGAACGCCACGGCCGTCACCCGGGAGGTCATGAAGAAGGTGGGCGCGGAGGAGCTCGGCGAGCTGTTCATCCCGCAGGGCGCGCGCGATTTCAGCGCCCAGCTCCTCCGGATCCGGAGCGTCAAGCCCCAGGTAGTGATCGCCAACATGGCGGGCATCGAGCAGACGGCCCTCAGGGAGCAGGCGGCCGAGTTCGGGGCCGAGCGGGACGCCGCCTGGGTCTTCCCTCAGCAGGATTTCCCCGACATGGTCACGCTGGGGCCGAAGAAGTCGTTCGGGTATTTCTGCACCACGTGGCACTACACGCTGAACGAGCCCGGCGTGAAGGAGTTCACCGAGCGCTTCCGGAAGCGCTGGTCCGACGCGCCGATCCCGGTCCCGGACAACGTCTCCTGCAACGGATACCTCGCCGCGCGGGAGCTGCTCCGCGCCGTCGAGCGGGCCGGCACGACGAAGAGCCACGAGGTCATCAAGGCGCTGGAAGGGCACGTGATCAAGGATAACTTCCGGAAGTATCCGTCGGTGATCCGGGAATGGGACCACCTGGTCGGGCAGATGCTCTACCTGGCCCGCACCAAGAAGGCCGGCGAGATGAAAGAGAAGTACGACATGATCGAGATGATGTCCGCCGTCCCACCCGAGGTCGCGTCGCCCCCGCGGCAGGTCTCCAAGTGCAAGATGCAGTCGTACGCCGAGACCCCGGTCTACGGCGGATAGCCTTTCCGCTCGCTGCCTGCCACCACGCCGTGCACGGCGTGGTGGCGGACCACCTCCCCTCGCCGTCTAGCATGAGGATCTACGCGTGCCGCCCGTGACCGAGCTGATCACACACCTGCTCAACGGCCTCGTCCTCGGCCTCCTCTACGCCATCATCGCCCTGGGCTTCATGCTCATCCTGGGCACCATGGAGGTGATCAACTTCAGCCACGGCGCCCTCTTCGCCCTGGGCGGCTATTTCGCCCTCGCGCTCCAGCCCCACGTGGGCTGGTGGGCGGCGCTGGGGCTGGCGCCCGTGGGGGTGGGGCTCGTCGGGCTGCTCTTGGAGTTCGGCGTGCGCCGGACCTACGGTCGGGACCCCCTTTTCGGTCTGCTCTTCACCTTCGGGGCTGCGTTGGCGCTGGAGGAGCTGATCCGGACCGTCTGGGGGTCGCGGGGATACACCATCTCGGCCCCGGCCTTCGTCGCGGGGCCGTTCCAGGTGGGTTTCTTCTTCTACTCCAAGTACCGGGTCCTGGTCGCCGTGCTCGCCGTGCTCCTGCTGGGCGCCGTCTGGTGGTTCCTGGACCGGACGCCGTATGGGGCGATCGTCAAGGCCGGTGCCTACGACAGCGAGATGGTTCGCGCCCTGGGGATCGATCTGGCCCGGGTGCGGAACCTGGTGTTCGGACTGGGCACCTTCATGGCGGGCATCGCCGGCGTCATCGCGGCGCCCATGTGGAGCCTGAAGCCGACCATCGGCGCCGAGGCGGTGATGCCCGCCTTCATCGTGGTGACGATCGGCGGGATCGGCTCCTTCTGGGGAGCCGTCCTCGGTGGGCTCATGGTGGGGCTGGCCAGCGGCCTCTCCAACCTGGTCGTGCCACGGGGGTCCGTTCTGGTGATGTACCTGCTGCTGGCGGTCGTCCTGCTCTGGCGTCCCAGGGGACTCATGGGCCAGAAGAGCATGCTGGAGCTTTGATGCGATCGTTCCTCGCCGAGTGGACCCCGCCCCCCATGCTGGGCATGTTCGCCCTGTTCCTCGTCCTGCCGGCGCTCCTTCCCTGGATCGGCGGCTACACCTACCTGGGCACGGAGGTCATGATCTGGGCCATCTTCGCCCTGGGCTACAACCTGCTGCTGGGCCAGACCGGCCTGCCGGCCTTCGGCCACGGCGCGTTCTTCGGATTGGGCGGCTACTTCCTGGGCATGAGCCAGAAGTGGTGGACCGGGGGGCTCTGGCTACCCCTGCTGATCGGCACGCTGGGGGCGGCCATTTGCGGCGCCCTGGTGGCGCTGTTCGTGGCTCGGAGGCGAGGCATCTATTTTGCGCTGCTGACCATCGCCTTCGGGACCATGTTCTGGTTCGCGGTGTTCGTGCTGGACACCTGGACGGGGGGCGAGGACGGGCTGACCGGCATCAGGCGGCTCGCCGTGGGCGTCCCCGGGCTCTTCCAGATCCCGCTCCAGGATAACCTCACCTTCTACTATTTCGTCTACGCCCTGTTCGTCGCCCTCACGGTCGTCCTCTGGCGCATCGTTCGCTCCCCCTTCGGCCAAGTCATCCAGGCGATCAAGCAGAGCGAGAGCCGGGCCTCCGCGCTGGGCTACGACACCGCCCGCTACAAGTGGGCGGTCTTCACGCTGAGCTGCGCCTTCGCGGGCCTCGCCGGCGGGCTCTACAGCCTGGCCCGGTTCGGAGCGTTCCCGGAGCCGATGAGCCTGCACCAGTCGGGCAATGTGGTGCTCATGTGCCTCGTCGGCGGGGGGTTCGCCAGCTTCTACGGTCCCGTCTTGGGCGTCGCGGTCTTCCTGGTGCTGCGCGACGTCTTCTCCACCCTGACGGATCACTGGATGCTCCTGTACGGCCTCCTGTTTATGGCCATCATCCTGTTCCTGCCCGAGGGGATCCTCGGATTGACCCAGCGGGCGCGGCGGCCGGCCTCCGTCCCCGACACCGGCGCCACCCAGACAGCCCGCGGCGAGGCTGCGGCCCCCGGCGGACCGCGATGAGCGACAGCGAGGCGATCGCTCCCGTCCTGGAGGCCCGCGGCCTGCGGAAGGCCTTCGGCGGCCACGTCGTCCTGGATGATGTCAATCTGCAGTTCCAGGCCAGGCGCCTCTCGGCCCTCATCGGGCCCAACGGGGCAGGCAAGACCACGTGCTTCAACATCCTCACCGGCGTCCTGGCCCCGGATCGGGGTGAGATCCGTTACCGTGGGCAGGACATCACGGGTCTGTCCCCCGACCGGCGCGCCCGCCTGGGGATGTGCCGGTCGTTCCAGATCCTGAACCTCTTCAACGACTATACCGTCCTGGAAAACGTTCGGGTGGCGGTGCCGGCCATGCGGCAACGCGGCTTCAACCTCTGGACCCCCGCCGGCGCCGTGCGCGAGGCGGAGGACAAGGCCGCCGCCGTCATCCGCCTCATCGGTCTGGCAGGGCGCGAGGGCGTCGAAGCAAAGTATCTGTCTTACGGCCAGCGCCGCCTCCTGGAGGTCGGCGTGGCCCTGGCGGGCGAGCCTGACTTGCTCCTGATGGACGAACCGACGAGCGGCCTGGGCGGCCGCCCCCTGGAGGTCCTGCGGGAGCTGGTCCAGCGCCTCTCGGAGTCGCTCACCATCGTGGTCATCGAACACGACATGAGTTTCGTCCTCTCCCTGTCCCACCACATCAGCGTGCTCCACCAGGGCGCCGTGATCGCCGGGGGATCTCCCGCCGCGATCCGGGACAACGCCGAGGTCCGCGAATGCTATCTGGGAACCCTCAAGTACGCCCGGCGGGCGTGATGGCGACCGAGCGGCCCCTGCTGGCCGTCGAGGGCATCGACACCTTCTACGGGGATGCCCAGGTGCTGAACGGCCTGTCGCTCACCATCGGGTCCGGCGAGACGGTCTGCCTCCTGGGCCGGAACGGCCAGGGCAAGACCACCACCCTCAAGAGCATCCTGGGGTTGGTCCCGCCGCGGAGAGGCTGTATCACTTTCGACGGCGCGGACATCACCCGCCTGCCGACCCACCAGATCGCCAGCCGCGGGATCGCCTGGGTGCCGGACAACCGGCGGATCTTTCCGACGCTCACGGTGGAACGGAACCTGGAGATGGGGCTGCATCGGGCGCTGCCCCCGGCGGGAGGCGAGGCGAAGTGGACGGTGGATCGGATCTACACGAAGTTCCCGATCCTCGGCGGACTGAGACACCGCGGCGGAGAGCACCTGAGCGGCGGCGAGGCCCAACTGGTAGCCATCGCCCGCGCCCTGCTCATGCATCCCAAGCTGGTCCTCCTGGACGAGCCCTCGCAGGGCCTCGCCCCCAAGATCGTGGAGGACCTCATGGCCGTGATCGAGGAGATGCGCGAGGGGGGCATCGCCATGCTCCTGGTGGAGCAGAACTCCTCGCTCGCGCTCGGCATCGCCCACCGCGCCTACGTCATCGACGATGGCCACATCGTCCACACCTCAGGCGCGGCGGAGCTCGAGAACAACCCGGAGTTGAAGACCCGCCTCCTGGCCGTGTGACGGGGCTCCACCCCCACCTCCCCCCGACCCTCTGCCTCCTTATCTCTAATATCTCTAATGCGGGACGCTGTAATCCGTAGGCCACTTATGCAAGTTATGGGACTGACCTGCGAGCAGTTCCCCTCAGTCCGCGCCCGCGCCGGCCAGCAGGGCCCCCGCGCGCCTGGTGGCTTTCCCGACTGCGGCGCGGGACACCCGAAGGGCATGGGCGCCTTGAGCGGTCGGAACGTTCAAACGGGTGGCCGCCCGATCTGGTGGGGGACCCGGCCAAGTAATCCAGCTTCCCCTTCCCTGTATGCCCAGGCAGGTGCGGCTCGATGTTCTTCCGCCCTTCGACCGGAGCCTTCGACCGGCGCCCTCCCCGCGCCAATCGCTGGAGGGGGTGGTACACGGGCAGCTCGGGACCGATCCGCAGGCGCGCGCGGCCGGTCTCGTGCGGGTCGGTGACGTCCCCCCGGCGCCACCCCCTTGCCGTCTCCAACTGGGGATAGGGAAAGCGGAGGCGAAAGTGGGACGATTTTGAGTCCACTGCGTCAAAACGCGTCCCATTTTACGAAATAGTGGCTAGGAACGCTGCCAGCCAACGCTGACGAGCCGCCCCCCATGACCCGAGATTTGGCCGTGTTTCCATTGTCGTAAATGCTATTCCAGAAGCACCGTTCGGCTTACTTGGTTCATGTCCGAAGTTTCTTGGATCATTCGTAGGTATTGTATTGACATATAGCGACTCAAGAGATATACATAGTGAACGCTAATACAGAATGTAGCTTGCTATAGCAAGAACGTCACAA
Source organism: Methylomirabilis sp. (SeqCode) (assembly GCA_035455275.1). Taxonomy (GTDB): domain Bacteria; phylum Methylomirabilota; class Methylomirabilia; order Methylomirabilales; family 2-02-FULL-66-22; genus 2-02-FULL-66-22. Next base: position 10,518 of record DATIFO010000243.1, read on the forward strand.
CCGACCGACCAGTCGGATTTCCAAAGGAGGAAACCCACATGATGCTGACCAAGTGCTATCCCAGTTCCGTCATGCTTCGCGGATGGAATCCGGTCGACGAGCTCGCCGGATTTCGCCGACTCTTCGATGAGCCGGTCGCCGTTTTCCCGCAGGGATGCATGGACACCGCTCCTGCCGGGACGGAGTGGCGTCCCCTCGTGGATGTCGTGGAGACCAAGGAGCAGACACTCCTGAAGGTCGAGATTCCCGGGGTCAAGCCGGAGGATTTCACCATTTCGATCGAGAAGGACACACTGACCGTGAAGGGCGAGCGGAGGCAAGAGGTGGAGGCGACTGGGGAGGCCTACACCCGCATGGAGCGGGCGTATGGCACCTTCCAGCGGAGCATGATCCTGCCACCCACGGTGGACGCCGACAATGTGAAGGCCACCTACCGGAACGGCGTGCTCGAGATCCAGCTCCCGAAGAAGGAAGAGGCGAAGCCGAAGGCCATCCAGGTGGAGGTCGGCTAACCCGGCGCTTCACCGGGACGAGCTGCTCACATCGCGGGAAGGAGGCGAGCCTCCTTCCCGGCTCCTCCGCAAAGATCTCGCCCGCCGTCTGTGTGTCCTCTTGACCTCGCCTGTGGGAGTGCGAAGCCAAAGCATCGCAAGGAATACGGAGAGGACGAGGGGAGCCTCGAGCCGATGTCAGCGCCTGTTAATCACTGACAGAGAGCAGTGAACAGGTTGCTGTCATGCGTTGTTGATTCAGGGGAATAACTCGGGTGATGGTCTCCGCGACCTGGCATGCATGGCGGGGGAGCAAGAGCCTGCCCCTGCAGGTGCGGATCGATGTTCTTCCGCCCTTCGACCGGAGCCTTCGACCGGCGCCCTCCCCGCGCCAACCGCTGGAGGGGGTGGTACACGGGCAGCTCGGGACCGATCCGCAGGTGCGCGCGGCCGGCCTCGTGCGGGTCGGTGCCTTCCCTCCGGCGCCTCCGCTTGCCGTCTCCATCCCGGGGAGTGGGAGAGCGGTGGCGAGAGGGGAGGGATACTCAGGCCACTGACTCAAGAACGTCCCGCCTCCCGACGTATCATTGCTCTGTGTATGCGTGGTCGCACACCTTCCCGTTCCTGTCGAAGTCCACGACCAGGGCTGCAGATCTCGTTTTCGCCCCACCGTAGGATGAGTGGGCGTGAGCGTACGTCCACCGCTCCATGCACCCGGCCGGACTACCCGTGATCGACTGCACCTTGTTCGGCTCCCCGAACCAGCCGCGGATCTGATTCTTGTCTTGGGCGCCTGCCTTGATGTCGCTGATATGTGTCCGGTCGAACTCCCGCCCCACCGTCGCACATGATACGAGCGCAAACACCACAACAACTGCAACCGCCCACAGAGCCCTCTGTACTGTCATAGCACTGCCCTCCTTCTTGGTGTGGCGTTCTTACCCGGCGTAATTGGTAGTGGGGTGTCATTGACTCGGGGAGATACCTCGCATCGCGTTCCCGGCTACCTGGCATGCGTGGAGGGGCAGCGGGAGCATGCCCCGGCAGGTGCCGCTCGCTGCGCTTCCGCCCTGCGTCCAGAGCCTTCGATCGGCGGCCTCCACCACGCCAGCCTCTGGAGGGTGGAAGCCGGGCGGGGTGTGAGCGATCCGCAGGCCCGCGCGGCCTGCCTCGCGCGGGTCGGTGACGTCCCCCCATCGCCCCCCTCCTTGGCATCTCCACTCTCGGGAGTGGGCGAGCGCTGGCGGGGGTGCAGCGATATCAAGTCCACTTCGTCAACAACGCAGACAGATACTCGCCGAGTGCGGCCTTCCGCCTTTCCTCACGGCGTCGGCACCCCGGAGGAACTGCCTCCCACG
>DATIFO010000244.1:0-16316 GCA_035455275.1 Methylomirabilis sp. (SeqCode)
CGGCCCTCCGGTGGCTCGAACTGCCTCCGCAGGTCCTTGGGCCAGCCCCCTCTCCCGCCCACCGTTCCCCGAAGTGGGTGTGGGTTCCGACTTGACACTGCTTTTCCACCCATGGTATGCGTCCCGTGCTGGCGGCCTCCGCCGGACTCTCGCCGGTCTGGCAGGCGTCCCCAGGCAGCACCACCCAAGAGCAAGTTCCTGGCAGCCATCCCATGTAGCAGTCGATCCCGTCCGTAGCTCCTGTCGGCGGTGTCTGATCAGCGGTTGGCAGCCCCAGTGGTCAGCAGAACGAGATAGAGCTCGGCAGCATCGGCACGACAGGGGCACTGCCATCATGCGATCAGGAGACAATCACGTGAAAACCTGACCAATCGAGGCGATCACCTGTGATCGGCAGGGAATTGTACGCGGCAGCCAAAGTTGCGACGAAGCAACCCGTAGGTTCCGGTGGCACCAAGGCCAACGGCCAGGGGACGCGGGCGCCGAGCAGGCAGCGTGCGACATGTCAGGAGCTGCACCGGATTCTCGGCAACCAGGCCGTGCAACGCTTGCTGCGGTCGGGTGTGATTCAAGCCACGCTTCACGTCAGCCATCCCGACGACCCCTGCGAGCAGGAAGCCGACCGGGTTGCCGATGAAGTGATGCGCATGCCCGAATCTCCGGCTGGCACCGGCCTTGAGGGTCCTGGCACTCGCATCGTGCGTCCTCGTTGGCGGGCCGGTTCCGCCCCTTCACCCCCAGCCCCGATCCAGTGCGAGAGCGTCACCGATGAGCCGGAGAACCGTGAGCCCCAGGAGGTTGTGGCGCAAGCCAAGCTGCAGGGTCGGCCAGGGTCGAGCCCGGATCTCGCGGACCGAGTCTCACGACTGCGTGGCCGTGGACAGCCGATCCCGGAATTGCTGCGCAGTTTTTTCGAGCGGCGTCTCGGATACGATCTCGGCGCGGTCCGCCTGCATGTAGACCCTGACACTGGCGCGCTGGCGCAGGAGCTCAAGGCCCGGGCCTTCACGGTCGGCCACGATATTGTTTTTGGTCCGGGGGAGTACGATCCCGAATCCAGGCGAGGGCGACAGCTCATGGCGCACGAGTTGGTTCATACCCTTCAGCAGCATTCTGGATCGCAGCGGAGCGCTGGCAGTGACCTCCCCGGGAATCGCCGGGCAGCCGTCTGCTCGCGGTCGGCGGGGATGTGGCAGCGGGCACAGACCGGACGGCCGGCATCGACCAGTCCATTCTTTACCTACGAGCTGGATTCGGTGGTTCCCAGTTTCGATCGGCTTGCAGCGCACTATGGCACGACAGCGCGTGCCATCCGCCAGGCCAATCCGGGGGTGCGCGAGGCCGCGGGCGTTTCGGTTCAGGTGCCGGCGATGCATCTTCCGGCCGCCGCTCCGGGCAGCCTCGGCGGCACCGGGCGGGCGGGCGTCGTGGTGCGCGGCACTGCGTCGCCTGTGGACATCCGGTGGAACAGCGATGCCGACGCCAATCGTATCGGCCGCCTCAGCCGCGGCGACCAACTGCCCGAGATTTTCGCGCCGACGGGGAATGGATTCTTCTCGGTGCTCATCGATCCTGGGTCACTGCAGCAGCGCGCCGACGGCATCGTCGATGAGCTGCGGGCCCTGGGGCGGGTGGCGGGGCCGGGGAGTCCCGGTAATTTCGTCCTCGGCTTCGTGCCGGCGGCCAACGTCGTCGAGGCCAGGTTCGGCCAGAGCCGGGCGACGCAGGCCCTGGCCCTGGCCTATGCCGAATACCAGCAGGGGGTGTCGGAGGACCCGCCGTGCACCAACCGCGGTCCGGCTGTAGACAAATATACCGGCGTCAGCGGTGCCTCACCCGTCATTGCCGGCAATAGAGTCACACGCGGTCGGTGCGGTCTGGCCTGGTGCGCGTTTTTTGTTCGATGGTGTCTGAAGCAGGTAGGGGTCAGCAACGCGATCGGTGGTGCCGCCGTCAGCGTCAAGAACTGGGGGCAAGGCAACGGTTGGTTCATGCCCACCCCTCCGGCGACTCCGGCTGTCGGGGATGTGTTCTTCAAGCAGCCATCAGGCTCGACGGGACATGCGTGTGACACCAATCCCTGCGTGAGCCGTGGACCGGGCACCGGCCACGTGGGGTTCATCCTGGGTGTGAGCACCGGCAGCGTTACCACCGTGGAGGGGAACATTCACGCACCGGGAGAGCTGAACGATGGTGTCCGGTCGCTGTCACGGCCGATCAGCGATCTCGAGGGCGTGGTACGAATCCCGTAGGTCCTGGAGCGCAGTACGGCTCGGGGACGTGCAGGGCCTCTGCGGCATCCCGGTGATCCTCCTCCGCCGGCCCCCTCGGATCCCTCCCTCCCGCTCCCTGTTGACAACCGCTCTGTGTTCCGCAACTCCGAATCGGTGAACCGAGCACTGCGAATGCTCATCGATGTCGCCCGCGGCCAAGTGAGCGGGGGCGGCGGGCCAGAGAATAGCCGAGCGGCTGCAAGCGGCGGAGTGGCGAGCAGGAAAACGTGCGAGACCCTCTCGTGAGCCAGCAAATGTTGTCTCAGAACCAGCCCTCGTTCCCCTGAGCGTGCGGGCGCAGGGGCTGTTGGCGGCTCGGGGGTCAGGGCTTCTTGATCCCCCGGAGCATCCCCAGGAAGGCCTCGCGGTTGGCGGCCACGCTGGCCTTGGGGCCGTGTAATTGGAAATAGAGGTTTCCCTTAGCGGTCTCGACGATCGCCGCCAAGAGCGTCTGATCCGACGCGGGGGCGGCGGGGGGTCCCATGCCCATGCTGCGGGCGTACGTGCCCGTCAGCTCGGCGGTGGTCACGGGAATGCCGCTCACCCTGAAATGCTGGACGCTCGGCTTGACCGGCTTGCCGTCGGGGGAGGAGAACTGCGACTGCCATCGGGCGATGTTCGCCTCGGGCGAACCCCCTTGCCCTTCTCCGAAGTAGAACACGACACACTCGGCATCATCCGGGCTGCTCTTCCCGGGCACCCGGAACTGTGCGAGACGCATCGAGCTCGAGGGTGGCTGTGACACCCAGGCCGCCGGGACGGGGGCAGTCAGGTCGAGCAGGCGGACGCTCACCGTTCCGGCGCGCGCCGGGGGGGTTGCGGCGGGAAGCGGTCTGGATCCCACAACCAGGAGCACGGCCGCCGCCAGCAGGATTTTCGCAAGACGAGACACCCTGGAATTCATGACCCCCTCCCGAGACTGCGAGTTCCGCTTCGAGCATGCACCGGAGCGCGACAACGGCAATCTGCGCTTCCGGATGCTTTTCAACAGCATACCACCTTATGCGGCATGCTGCTCACTTGGGCCATCAGCCGGAGAAATCCCCCCTCCGCCCCCTTTGGAAAAGGGGGGGCAGGGATTTGCTCCAACGCTGGCGTCGTGTCGCGCGGTACAGTGAGGCGTATTGCGTCAAGCCCGGAATTGCGAGTGCGGACGGACGGTGAGTAGTCCGGCACGGCTTGACACCCCAGGGACCCCTCCCTATAATCGCCGCACTTTCCCCAACACCCGGAGGATGCGTGGAAGAAACGGCGACGTTCATCCGCGAGCGTCTGAAGAAGCTGGAAGAACTCACCCAGGACGGCATCGATCCCTATCCGAGCACCTTTCCCGTCACCCACGAGACAGGCGACTTGAAGGCCCGGTACGACGCCGCGGACGATGCGACCCTGTCGGCCGCCGACGGCCTGGCCCTGGGAGGACGGGTCCTCTCCCTCCGCGGACACGGGAAAGCCTCCTTTGCCCACATCCAGGACCGGACCGGCAAGATCCAGATCTATGTGCGGCAGGACGCGGTGGGGGAGGCGGCATACCGCCTCTTCAGGCGTGTCGAGGTCGGGGACTTCCTGGGTGTCACGGGGCGCCTCTTCCGGACGAAGACTGGCGAGCTGACGGTCCAGGTCGAGACCCTGGCGCTCCTGGCCAAGGCCCTGCGTCCCCTGCCGGACAAGTGGCACGGTCTCTCCGACGTCGAGGTCCGCTACCGGCAGCGCTACGTGGACCTCATCGCCAACCCGCCGGTGGCGGAGGTGTTCCGGCGGCGGGCGAGGATCATCGGGGAGATCCGCCGCTTCTTCGATGCGCGAGGCTTCCTGGAGGTCGAGACCCCCATGATGCAGCCGATCCCCGGCGGCGCGGCGGCCCGGCCATTCGTCACGCATCACAACGCCCTGGGGCTCACCCTGTACCTGCGGATCGCGCCGGAACTGCACCTCAAGCGCTGCGTGGTGGGTGGGCTGGAGCGGGTGTACGAGATCAACCGGAACTTCCGGAACGAGGGTCTCGACACCCAGCACAACCCCGAGTTCACCATGCTGGAGTTCTATCAGGCCTACGCGGACTATCGGGATCTCATGGTCCTGACGGAGGCGCTCCTGTCCCAGGTTGTCCGCGCCGTGTGCGGAAGCGAGACACTCACCTACCAGGGACGGGAGATCTGCTTCACGTCCCCGTGGCCCAGGCTGTCCGTGGAAGAGGGCCTGGTGAAGCTTGGCGGGCTCCTCCCGGATCAGGTCCGGACGGCCGATGGCCTGCGGGCCGCGGCCGAGGCCCGCGGCATTCCGCTGAATCCGGCCTGGGGCTGGGCGAAGCTTTTGGTGGAGCTGTTCGAGGCCCTGGTGGAGGGCCAGCTCCTCCAGCCCACCTTCGTGACCGACTTCCCCGCAGAGTTGTCCCCGCTGGCCAAGGCGCGTCCGGAGGATCCCCGCTATGTCCAGCGATTCGAGCTGTACGTGGGAGGTCTGGAGGTGGCCAACGCCTACACCGAGCTGAACGATCCGCGGGAGCAGCGGCGCCGATTCGAGGCCCAGGCCAAGGCCAGGGCGGCCGGTGACGAGGAGTCCCACCTGATGGACGAGGACTATCTGCGGGCGCTGGAGTACGGCCTGCCCCCGACCGCCGGCGAGGGGATCGGGATCGACAGACTGGTGATGCTCCTGACCGATGCGCCCTCGATCCGCGACGTGATCCTGTTCCCGCTGCTCCGTCCCGAGGCCAAGGGCGCCGAGTCCTCTGAAGGCGGGCTGGCGCCGGGGGCCTCCCGCGAATAGGCGTGACATGGCCTCGCCACTCCCCTACGAGGTGTTCATCAGCCTCCGCTACCTGAAGGCCAAGCGGCGGCAGCGCTCCGTCTCCGTCATCTCCTTCATTTCGACGGCGGGCGTGGCGGTGGGGGTCATGGCGCTCATCGTGGTGATGGGGGTGATGAGCGGGTTCGAGTTCGACCTCCGCAACAAGATCCTGGGCACCAACGCCCATATCTGGGTCATGCGCTACGGCGAGCGGGGCATCGAGGAGCCGGCGACGGCCCTGTCGGCCATCCGCGAGGTGCCTGACGTCACCGCCGTATCGCCGTTCACCTACAACGAGGTCTTGCTCACGGCGGGGGGCCGGACGGCCGGGACGGTGCTCAGGGGGGTGGATCTGGCCTCGGCCGTGGAGGCCACGGACTTCCGCAAGATCCTGAAGAGCGCGGGGGCCGAACTCACCGCCGCGATGGGCAGCCCCCGACCGGTCTTCCCTCCGGACGGAATAGTCCTCGGAGGGATTCTGGCCGGCAGCCTGGGGGTGAGCGTGGGCAGCCCCGTGGACGTCCTGCTCCCCCTGGGCGGGGATCTGTCTCCCCTGGGAGTGATTCCTCGCATGCGGCGGTTCACCGTGGCGGGGGTCTTCCAGACGGGGTTCGCCGAGTTCGACTCGAAGCTGGCCATGATCGCCATCCCCTCGGCCCAGCAGCTCTTCCGCATGGGGTCGGCCGTCTCAGGAATCGAGGTCCGGGTGCGGGACATCTACCGGGCGGCGGAGGTGGCGGAAGCCATCCGCGCCAAGCTCAAGTTTCCCTTCTTCACCCGCACCTGGATGGAGCTGAACCAGAACTTCTTCTCCGCGCTCCGGGTGGAGCGGATCGTGATGTTCGTCATCCTGACAATGATCGTCCTGGTGGCGGCCTTCGGGATTATCAGCACCCTGATCATGCTGGTCATGCAGAAGCAGAAGGAGATCGCCATCCTGAAGTCCATGGGCGCCACCGGCCGGAGCATCATGGGCATCTTCATCGTTCAGGGGGCCATCATCGGCGTTGCGGGGACGCTCCTGGGGCTTCTGGCGGGACTGCTCATCGCCCACAATCTGGACCCCATCGTGAAGGGGGTGGAGTGGCTGTTCGGCTTCAAGGCCTTCCCCCAGGACGTGTACCTCCTGGACAAGCTGCCCTCGCGCGTCCTGTGGCCGGACGTCCTGGCCATCGGCATCACGTCCATCCTGATCAGCCTGTTGGCGACCATCCTGCCCTCGCGGCAGGCGGCCCAGGTGGATCCGGTGGTGGCCCTGCGGTACGAGTGAGACCGATGCTTGAGCCGCGAGCCGCGAGCCGCGAACAGGATTTGGGATGAGCGAGGGAATCTGGGCGCAAGACGTCTGCAAGGGTTTCGCCCGCGACGGCGAACGGGTGGAGGTGCTCAAGGGGGTCAGCTTCCGCATCGCCCCCGGAGAACTCGTGGCCATCGTGGGGCCTTCGGGGGTGGGGAAGAGCACCTTGCTCCACCTCCTGGGGGGCCTGGAACGCCCGACCAGCGGGGAGATCCGGTACGGCGAGACGTCGCTGACTGCCCTCTCCGAGCCGGATCTGGCCGACTTCCGCAACCGTCGCGTGGGCTTCGTCTTCCAGTTTCACCACCTGCTCCCGGAGTTCAGCGCCCTGGAGAATGTCATGTTGCCGCTGCTCATCCGGCGTTGCCCGACGAGCCTGGCGCAGGAGCGCGCGGCGCGCCTCCTGCACCTTGTGGGCCTGGGCGAGCGACTGCGCCATCGACCGGGAGAGCTGTCGGGCGGGGAGCAGCAGCGAGTGGCCCTGGCCCGGGCCCTGGTGGGAGAGCCGACGGTCCTGCTGGCGGACGAGCCCACCGGGAATCTGGACAGCAAGACGGGGGACGAGGTCTTTGCCCTCCTCCGTCAGTTGAACCGCGAACGGCGCCTGACCAGCGTTCTCGTCACCCACAACGAGGCCATGGCCAGGCAGGCGGATCGGATCCTCCGGATGCTGGACGGGCGCTTCGTGGGGGAGGGGACCGATCCCGGCCCGTCCGCGATGCCCACCCTCCAAATTTGATCCTTTCGATCCGCGCATTGGTCCGCTATAATGCCCCCACAGCCAGGGCTGCGCTGTCCCCGCGGCCGACTGGAGGGCTTGTCGGAGTCTCGGAGTGCGATGAGGAGCCTGAGACATGTTTGAACGATTCACCGAACGCGCCCGGAAGGTCATCATCCTTGCCCGCGAAGAGGCCATCCGTCTGGGCCACAATTTCGTCGGCAGTGAACACCTGCTGCTCGGGCTCATCCGCGAGGGGGACGGCCTGGCCGTCGCCATCCTGAAGAAGCTCAACGTGAGCGTCTCGGCCCTCAAGGCCGAGATCGAGAAGATCGTGGCCGTCGGGACGGAATTCTCGCCGGCCGGGGAGATCCCGTTCACCCCACAGGCCAAGAAGGTGCTGGAGTATGCGATTTCCGAGGCGCGCTCCCTGGGCCACAACTACATCGGCACGGAGCACCTGCTGCTCGGCCTGATCCGCGAGGGCGAGGGGATCGCCTCGCTGGTGCTGCGCGATTTCGGCGTGAGCGTGGCGGCGGCCAAGGCCCAGGCCCAGGAGCTCCTGGGCGAGCAGGCCTCCAAACAGACCTCCACCACCCGGACCCCGGCCCTGGACGAGTTCGGGGTAGATCTCACCACCCTCGCCCGGCAGGACAAGCTGGACCCGGTGATCGGCCGGGACAGCGAGATCGAGCGAGTGATCCAGGTCCTGAGCCGTCGCAAGAAGAACAACCCCGTCCTGATCGGCGAGGCGGGCGTGGGCAAGACCGCCATCGTGGAGGGCCTCGCGCTCCGCATCGTCTCCAGCAACGTCCCCGAGATTCTGTTGCGGAAGCGGGTCGTGCAGCTGGATCTGGCCGGGATGGTGGCCGGGACCAAGTACCGGGGCCAGTTCGAGGAGCGGCTGAAGGCCGTGGTGAAGGAGATCCAGCAGGCCAACAACGTCATCATGTTCATCGACGAGCTGCACACGCTGGTGGGGGCCGGGGCGGCCGAGGGGGCCATCGACGCCAGCAACATGCTGAAGCCGGCGCTGGCGCGGGGCGAGCTGCAGTGCATCGGGGCCACCACCATGGATGAGTACCGGAAGTACGTGGAGAAGGACCGCGCGCTGGAGCGGCGCTTCCAGGCGATCCACGTGGGGCCGCCCAGCGTGGACGAGACCATCCGGATCCTGCGGGAGATCAAGGACCGCTACGAGACCCACCACCAGGCCATCATCACGGACGAGGCGGTGGTGGCCGCGGCGCGCCTGTCGCAGCGCTACATCGCCGACCGGTTCCTGCCGGACAAGGCCATCGACGTGATCGACGAGGCCGGCGCCCGGGCCCGGCTCAAGGGGATGATGCTCCCCTCCGAGCTGCGCGAGATGGAGAACGAGGTCGAGCGGCTGCGCGCGCAGAAAGAGGACGCCATCCGCACCCAGGCGTTCGAGGTGGCGGCTCGCCTCCGCGACACCGAGCGGAAACTGCGCGCCGAGCTGGAAGAGCGCAAGGCCAACTGGAAAGAGCAGCGGGCCAAGGCCAAGACCGTGGTGAGCGAAGAGGACATCGCCTACGTGGTGGCCAAGTGGACGGGGATCCCCCTCCAGCAGCTGGAGGAAGCGGAGTCGGCCAAGCTCCTGCGCATGGAGGCGGAGCTGGGCAAGCGGGTGGTGGGCCAGGAAGAGGCCATCAAGGCCGTGGCCCGCGCCATTCGCAGATCCCGGGCCGGGGTGAAGAACCCGAACCGGCCGGTGGGCTCTTTCATCTTCCTGGGCCCCACGGGGGTGGGGAAGACCGAGCTGGCCAAGGCCCTGGCGGAGTTCCTGTTCGGCACCGAGGACGCCCTGATCCGGGTGGATATGTCGGAGTACATGGAGCGCTTCTCCACCTCCCGGCTGATCGGCGCCCCGCCCGGATACATCGGCTACGACGAGTCGGGCCAGCTCACCGAGAAGGTGCGGCGGCGGCCCTTCTCCCTGGTGCTCCTGGACGAGATCGAGAAGGCTCACCCCGAGGTCTTCAACCTGTTGCTCCAGATCCTGGAGGACGGGAGGCTCACCGACAATTACGGGCGGGTGGTGGACTTCCGGAACACGATCCTGATCATGACCTCCAACATCGGCACCCGGCAGTTCACCCTGCACTCGGCCATGGGGTTCGCCAAGTCGAGTGACGCCCAGTCCTACGAGAAGATGAAGGAGACGGTGACGAACGAACTGCGGCGGGCCTTCAACCCGGAGTTGCTGAACCGGATCGACGAGGTGACCGTCTTCCACCCCCTCACCATGGAGCACATGCGGCTGATCGTGGACCTGATGCTCTCCCGGCTGCAGGAGCAGCTCAAGGAGAAGCAGATGAGCCTCCAGGTGGACGAGGAGGCCAAGGAGTTCCTCATCCAGCAGGGGTTCGATCCCAACTACGGAGCCCGGCCGTTGCGCCGCGCCATCCAGCGCCATGTGGAGGATGCCCTGGCGGAGGAGGTGCTGAAGGGTCGGTTCAGCGAGGGCGGTACCATCCGCATCCGGAAGGCCGAGGGTGCGGCGCTCATGTTCGACACCGCCGTACCGGTCGAGGCGCCGTCGTAAGCGCCACCGGACCGGCCGGCCAGCTCCAAACCATTGCTCCCCCCCTGGGGAGCAATTTTTTCTTGGCTTTTCGAAAGGATGGTGATAACGTCCCTCGACGTTTTTTGATGGAAGGCCGCAAGCAGGATCACGGCCTCGATCCCTCGCATCTCACACCCAGGGCCCGTGACGTCTCGACTACGCCTTCGACTGTCCATCCTGATGTGTGTGTGCCTCCTCCTCGCCCTCCCCTGGGGGACCGAGGCGCAGGATCAGCCTTTCGTCACCCAGATCGACGTCGACGGCGCCCGCAAGGTGGAAGAGGCCACCGTCCGGTTCAAGCTGAAGACCCGGGTGGGGGATCCGTACTCGCCGGATGTCGTGCGCGAGGACATCAAGTCCCTGTACAGCTTGGGCTACTTCGAGGACATCGTGGTCCAGGCGAACATCTTCGAGGGGGGGCTCAGGCTGACCTTCGTCCTCCACGAGAAGCCCAGCATCCAGACCATCCGCATCGTGGGGAACCGGAAGCTCACCACGGACAAGATCAAGGCGAAAATCGACCTGACCGAAGGAGCGATCGTTCCGCCGGGCGCCCTGGTGAAGAATGCGGAGAAGATCCGCCTCTTCTACGAGGAGGAGGGTTACTACCAGGCCAAGGTCGAGGGGCAGGAGGAGCGGATCTCCCCCCAGGAGGTCGCGGTCACCTTCAACGTGGTGGAGGGAAGCAAGTTCGACGTTGGAGAGATCCGGATCCTCGGCAACCAGCACCTGCGGGAAAAGGACATCAAGAAGAGGCTCCAGACCTCGGAGCTCTACCTGTTCTTCTTCGGGGGGACGCTGAAGCGGGAGGAGCTGCGGCGGGACCTGGACCGCATCCGCGCCTACTACCTGGATAACGGGTTCCTGGACATCGCGGTCGAGGACCCGGAGATCCAGCTCGACGAGCAACGGAAGAAGCTGCGGATCGTCATTCAGGTCCAGGAGGGGCCCCAGTACCGGATCGCCGAGCTACGCATCAAGGGCAACACCCTGTTTTCCGAGGGGGAGATCCGCCAGTGGATCAAGAGCCAGCCCGGCGGGATCTTCAGCCGCGAGGGGCTCCAGGGCGATGTGGTGGCGATCACCGACCGGTACGCGGACCGAGGCTATCTGTTTGCCGACGTGGCACCCGTCACCGATGTCCTGCGCGCCGAAACGAAGGTGAACGTGGCCCTGGAGGTGACGGAGGGCCGGCAGGCGTTCATCCGCCGCATCGAGATCACGGGGAACATCCGGAGCCGGGACAAGGTCATCCGTCGGGAGCTCCGTCTCGTGGAGGGGGACGTCTTCAGCAGCACCCGACTCCAGCGGAGCCGTCGCAACCTGGAGGAACTCGGTTACTTCGAGGATGTCAAGCTGGACACCAAGCGCGCGGCTGCCGAGGATCAGGTCGACCTGACGGTGGACGTGAAGGAGAAGCCGACGGGGGCCTTCACCCTCGGCGGCGGCTACAGCTCGGTGGACGGCCCCATCGCGGTGGCCAGCATCTCCCAGAACAACCTCTTCGGCCTGGGGAAGCGGGCCTCCGTGTCGGGGCAGCTTGGCACCAAGGCCAACCGCTTCGAAGCGCTCTATGCTGATCCCCACTTCCAGGATACCGACTTCATCACAGAGGTTCGAGGCTTCAACTTCCAGACCGAGTTCAAGGACACGCAGGGCTTCGACCAGAGTACGGCGGGCGCCTCCCTGGCCGTCGGCCACCACCTGTTCGAGGAGGTCTCGGGGTCGATCACGTACAGCTTCACCCGGGTGCAGATCAAAAATGTGGATGACAACGCGCCCTTCCTGGTGCAGCGGCAGGCTCAGGAATCGGGCGGCATCTCCCACACCAGCACGCTGATCTTCGCCCTGACGCGCAGCACGCTGGATTCGTTGAGCGAGCCGACGCGCGGACTCTACGCACGGGCAGGTGCCCAGTTTGCTGGGGGTTTCCTGGACGCCGAAAACAACTTCACCAAGTACTCCCTGGAGCTGTCCCAGTACTGGCCGCTCTGGCAGAAGCTGGTGGGACACCTGCGGGGGAACGTGGCCTACGGGGACTCCTTCGGCGACACGCCGAACCTGCCGGTGCAGGAGCGATTCTTCCTGGGAGGGATCTCGAGCATCCGCGGCTTCCGGAACTTTACCATCAGCCCCAAGGATCCTGTGACCGGGGAGGGGCTCACGGGCGGGAACATGTCCTGGTTCATCAATAATGAAATTCTCTTCCCCCTGTATGAGCCCTTGCGGATGCGCGGTCTGGTCTTCATCGACGTGGGTCAGGTCTACGATGAGCGGGACGATTTCGGCGATATCTTCAAGCGGCGGATCAAGCGGTCCGCGGGTATTGGCATGCGCTTCACCTCACCCATCGGGGCGATCCGGCTTGAGTATGGCTTCAACCTGGCGCCCCTGCAAGGAGAGAAATCCCAGGTTCTTCACTTCAGCGCCGGCACAACCTTCTGATTCCTCTCCCCCATGTCCTCCGACCCCATGCTCGCGCGAGGCGTGACGGGCCGGAGTACGTGATCCCGTTGGGCGCATGGGAGCGGGCGGCCGCTCTCGGTGGAGAGGGGTCGGGTGACGAGGGAGTGTTCAGGATGCGGTGTCTTTCCCCGGGCCGCGGGCCCGGCAGGGGATGGGAGGCAGAGATCGTGAACAGAGGTGTCCTGAGATGGCGGGCGGCAGTGTCGGCGGCGGCCGGGCTGCTGTTTCTGGGGTGGGCGCCGCCGGGGCATGCGGCCCAGACACCGCAGGCGGTTCGCATTGGTGTCGTGGATATGCAGCAGATATTGAATCAATCGGACCGGGGCAAGGCCGCCAAGCAGAAGCTGGACCAGGAACGAGACGCCCGGCAAAGGGAGCTGGACGCCCGCCAGCAGGAAGTGATGAAACTGCAGGCGGAACTGGAGAAGCAGGCGCCGGTCCTGAGCGAGCAGGCGAAGCGGGAGAAGGGCGAGGCCCTGCAGCGAAGGGTGCGAGATATCCGCCGCCTGGCCGAAGACGCCAATCGGGATTTCGAGAAGCGCCTGGGAGAAACCGAGGGGGAAATGACGCGAGAAATCGTGAAGGTGGTCCAGGAGTACGGGAAGGACCAGGGGTACACCCTCATCCTGGAGCGCAGCATGCTCCCCTTCGTCGCCTCCACGGCGGATGTCACCAGTGAGGTGATGAAGCGCTTCGACGGAAAGCAGCCGAAGTAGGGAACCGGACGAGGAGCCCTGGGGTCTTTGGCCCGGGGGCATCCAAGGATCTGGTCTGGCAATCACACACACAGGAAGCGGGACACGGTGCGACTGGCGGATTTGGCGGAGCGGCTGGGCTGCCATGTGGAGGGGGATGGCGGCATCGAGATCCGGGCCGTACGCGGCCTGGAGGATGCCGGTCCGCAGGACGTGACCTTCGTCGCCCACGAGCGATACCTGCCCCGGCTGGAGGGATCGGGCGCGGCGGCCGTCATCCTCGGCGAGGGGCTGCCCCCGGTTGGCCGCCCGGCGCTCCGGACGCCCAACCCGATGCTGGCCTTCGCGCGGGCGCTCAGCCTGTTTCATCCACCCCCCGTACCGCTCCCGGGCATACATCCCAGCGCGGTGACGGCCCCAGATGCCCGGGTGGATCCCGGCGCCTGGGTGGGCCCCCTGTGCGTCCTGGGCCCCGGGGTCGAAATCGGGGCCGGGACCGTGTTGGAGGCGCATGTGTGCGTCGGCGCGGGGGTGCGGATCGGCCGGGACTGCCGGATCTTCCCCCAGGTCACCCTGCGAGATGGGGTCATCCTGGGTGATCGGGTGACCATCCACAGCGGAGCCGTCATCGGGGCGGACGGCTTCGGTTTCGCCCGGGACGGGCACCGCTACGTCAAGATCCCTCAGGTAGGGCGTGTGGTGATCGAGGACGACGTGGAGATCGGGGCCAACGCAGCCGTCGATCGGGCCACCCTGGGCGAGACGCGGATCGGCCGGGGCACCAAGATCGACAATCTGGTGCAGATCGCCCACAACGTCCGGGTGGGCGAGGACACGGTGATCGTGGCCCAGGTCGGCATTTCAGGGAGTTCGCGCATCGGCTCGCGGGTCACCCTGGCCGGACAGGTCGGGATCGTGGATCACGTCCAGATCGGAGATGGCGTGATTGTCGGGGCCCAGGCGGGGGTTTCGAAGGACATCCCGTCCGACGCCGTGGTCCTGGGATCCCCCGCGATCCCCCATGTGGAGTTCAAGCGGCAGGTTGCTTCCATCGCCCGGCTGCCCCTCCTGAGAAAGGCCTTGCAGGCCCTGGAGGCGCGCCTCGCCGCCCTGGAGGCACGCCTCCCAGGCTGAAGCGGGAGGCGGGGGAGGGACGCATGTTCGGTCTGAAGGACATCCAGGAGACTCTCCCGCACCGTTACCCCTTCCTGCTCGTGGATCGGATCCTGGAGCTGGAGATTGGGAAGCGCGTGGTGGGGCTCAAGAGCGTCACCATCAACGAGGCGTTCTTCGCCGGCCACTTCCCCGGCCACCCCATCATGCCGGGGGTACTCATCCTCGAGGCCATGGCCCAGGTCGGCGGCTTCCTCCTGATGCGCAGCCTGGACGCCAGGGCCGAGAAGAAGTTCGTGTATTTCACCGGGATCGAGAAGGCCAAGTTCCGGCGGCCGGTGGTACCCGGCGACCAGATCCGGTTCGAGGTAGAGATCCTCCAGCTCCGTCGGCAGGTGTGCCGGATGGGAGGCGAGGCCTTCGTGGACGGAAAGCTGGTGGCTGAGGCGGAGATGAGTTCTGTCGTGGTGGATCGCGGTCCCGAGGGGCAGGCGGAAAGCCCCTTGGTGGTGTAGGGGCGGCGCGTGGTCAGCGTGCATCCCACGGCACTGGTCGAGAAGGGGGCGGAGCTGGCCGAGGGGGTCAGCATCGGCCCCTATACCCTGGTTGGCCCCGAGGTGCGGGTGGGTCCCGGGACCAGCATTGGCAGCCATACAATTCTGGAAGGCCGGACCGAGATCGGGGCGGAGTGCCGCATCGGCTCGCACGTCATCATCGGCGCCCCGCCGCAGGACTTGAAATATCGGGGAGAGCCGACGCGGGTCGTCGTCGGGGACCGCTGCCTCGTCCGAGAGTACGCCAGCATCCACCGGGCCAGCATCGGCGGCACGGGGACCACGTCCGTGGGCCCGCAGTGCTTCATCATGGCCTACGTCCACGTGGCCCACGACTGCGAGCTGGGGGAGCAGGTCATCATGGCCAACCAGGCCTCCCTGGCGGGCCATGTCCAGATCGGATGCTTCGCCGTTATCGGCGGCATGACGGGCATCCACCAATTCGTCCGGATCGGCGAATATGCGTTCCTGGGCGGCCGCTCCGGCGCGCTGCAGGACATTCCCCCCTACGTCAAGGCCCAGGGGGAGCGGGCCAAGCCCTACGGCCTCAACGTGGTGGGACTCCGGCGCCAGGGGTTCTCGGAGGAGACTATCCACGCCCTGAAGGAAGCCTACCGTCTGACGTTCACCTCCGGTCTGAATACCTCCCAGGCGCTGGCGCAGCTCACGCAGGCATCCGCCGGGGTGCCCGAGGTCCAGCGCTTCATCGATTTCATCAAACAGTCCCAGCGCGGGATCATCAAGTAGTCGCCGATGGAAGCGCTGGGCATCATTGCGGGCGGCGGCCGGCTCCCCTTCGTCGCGGCGGCGGAGGCGCGGGCCCTGGGGCTACGCGTCGTGGCCGTGGCCGTACAGGAGGAGGCGGACGCCCGGCTCGCGGACCATGTGGACGCGATCCACTGGGTCCGTCTGGGCCAACTCGGGGGGGTGGTCCGGGCGCTGCATGCGGAACGGGTGACGGATGCGGTCATGCTGGGCAAGGTCGAGATCACCCACCTGTTCTCCAAGGTGCGTCCCGACCTGCTTGCGGCCAAGGTCCTTCTCAAGGCGCGGGATCTGCGGGGCGATAGCCTGCTGGAGGCCATCGTGGGGGCCCTGGCGGCCGAAGGCATCCGGGTCCTGGAGACGCCGCGTTTCCTGGGGCCGCTCCTTTTGAAGGCGGGCCGGCTCACGCGGCGAGCCCCGACCGGGCGCGAGCAGCGGGACATCCTCTTGGGGCGCGAGGTGGGGCGTCAGATCGCGACTCTCCGGATCGGGCAGACGGTGGTCGTGAAGCACGGAACCATCCTGGCGGTCGAATCGGCCGAGGGGACGGATGCCGCGGTCCGGCGGGGGGGGGAGCTGGGCCAGGGCGGGGTCGTGGTGGTGAAGGTGAGCCGGCCTGACCAGGACCTGCGGTTCGATCTGCCCACAGTGGGGCCGGAGACCCTGTCGGCCCTGCGGGAGGCTAGCGCCACGGCCCTGGCGCTGGACGCGGGGCGCACGCTCCTCGTGGAGCGAGAGCGGTTCGTGGCCGAGGCGGACGCCCTGGACCTGGCGGTGGTGGCGGACTAGAATCCAAGAGCGTTCGGCAGTAGGGCTGTCCGGCTGTTCGGCGGTTCCATTCCGGAGAGTACAGCCGTGCAGCCGAACTGCCGAACAGCCGAACGTTCTCTTGGTGTGCGTGCCATGGACGCGAGCGAATCGAAGGTGAAGGTGGCGGTGGTGGGTGTGGGCCACCTGGGACAGCATCACGCGCGGATTTACGCCGAGCTGGCGGGGGTGGAACTCACGGCCGTGGTGGACATCTCCGAGGGGCGCCGCCGTGAGGTGGGGGGGCG
>DATIFO010000245.1:0-68388 GCA_035455275.1 Methylomirabilis sp. (SeqCode)
CATTCTGCGTAAACGTTCGACCGAACTCACGACGAAGTCTGCGTAATCTGTGGCTGAAGTATATCCCCAAGGCTCTGCGGATGCAATCAAGTCTCGGGGCGTTGCATCCGCCAGGTGCCGACGTAAGCGGAAGTGCGGGGACGTGGGGGCTCATCCGGTGGGACGCGCCAGTTCCCGCCAGACCGCTCTGTACCGGGCCATGGCTGTTCCCTCCCTTCAGTGCATGGCAACGCCGCCGTTGACGTGGCCCATTTTCCCTCGACTTGATGATCGCGATTTGCTCTTGGGAAGCGCGGGACGGTTCGGTGGATGCGGGCGGCTTGTGGGCTTGGCTGGGCTATAACTCGATGGGTCGAAGAGCCTTTCCGATTCTTTCATGACGGCCAAGAGGACACAACGGACACCTCCCCATCGGCGCCCTTGCTCCAATACTCACGGGAAAGGCACCACAGGCCGTGGACAGTTCTGCGGCGGAGGATTACAGGGCACGGCCCAGTCTGCCTGGTGCGGCACCGGGGGCACTGGTGGCCGAGGCTCAGGACATTCGCTGAATGCCGTTGGATATTCACGACTATCCCTGGCAAAGCCCCTGCGTGCGATGTCATAGCAGGCCTGACTGAGCGCGCGATCACGAAAAGTTCTGGCTTGTTCCTGAAGTTCCCGCATTCTCTGCTGGGCAGCGTCTCTTCCGTCTACAATGTCCGGATTGTCAGGTCCGGGCAGGGTTCCGAGATCGGTAGCCAGAAGTTCTTCCTGTCGAACAACGACCCCGTACTCATCAGACGCATGTCCCACTTCGTGGTGAAGCGCCGATGTATAGGGGCAGCTATCCTGAGGGAATTGGTTTGAGATGTAGATTGTGTTGTCAACGTCAAAGAAAACATCGAGCTTGGGACAGAAGACGCTCCATCTGTCGCCATCCAGTTGTGTCGCCTGTGGCCTGCCGACTATGTCTACATGCAATTGGAATCGTGTCCACCCGTAAGCGATATCTGTGCCGGCCATAGCACCCATCTCGGCCGAGCTCTTGGACGTGTCCAGTCCGCTGACCGACATGGTGGCCGGATGGGCACCGACCTCCGGAGAATGATGGAAGGATGGAGTTGCTCTCTGGAGGGGTGCAAACAGAGGGGACAGAGAACCAGCAACGGAAGGAGGTGCGTCCCTGCACGAGGGATTGTTCTTGGGACAGGCGGCCTTTGGTTGAATCTGAGGCGCAGGCATCCTCATCATCATGTCCGCCAGCCAGTCCGCTCCCCGCTCACCGATCTCCTTCGGCTGACCGATCTTCAGTTTCGCCCGGAGAGCTCCGGATGTGATCAATCCCTGCACTGCCTGGTTGCCGACAGTCCTCTGGAGGTGACAAACGTGCTCGTGAGCAGAGACGTATGAGGTGCTGCCCTCGGGAATTCGCCCGTCAGCCACCACTTTCTCTCTTCACCTCCGGTGCCCTGACTGTCGCCTTGGCCCGAAATCTCATTCGATCGCCTCGGCCTGCTCGACGAGCGGGATGATCCGCATCGGTCCCGGGCAGTGGGGACACATGAGGGAATCGACCTCGTGCGCCGCCCTGATGAGGCGCGCCCACGCACGTCTTGCGGCCGACGCGGACGAGGCGGACCGGCACGCATCAACACAGCGGGGCGCCGGCAGGGCGCCCCGCTGTGTGTGGCCTACTCGCTATCGCAACGCTGGTCCGATTCCCTCACTAGTTCGCCGCAAAGCAGTAGAACAGGCCATTGCCGCCGGTGCTGCGCAGATCTGCCTGGCTGCAGCCGCCGTCCGGGCCGCGGGACGGATGGGACGTATTCCACGATTTTGACGCGTCATCGTCGCGTAGGCCTTGCCGGTCGTGATGCCCGACCATGCCCGCCCCTTGGCCGCTCTTCGTCCAATTGCCACAGGTCATGTCCTCGCCGGGGGCAAAGGCGCGACCGTCGGGTTGCGAGCCGGTGAGCATGTCGTGCATATTGGGCGTGTCGCCGCGGCCATTGACCATCTGGCCCTTCTCGGTCAGCGCCGTCTGCTTGTTGATCTTGTTGTTGGCGCTGTGGAGATCGTCGACGTTCTGCGCGATCAGCTCTCCCTTGGCGTTGTGCCAGGGGCCGCGCCCGATGCGGTCGCGCGCGTTGACGGCCGGCTGCCCGCCGGATGCCTGGGTGCTGAGGTACGCCCGCCAGGTGCGGTTGCCCGCGCCGGCCGCTTGCGCCAGCGCCTGGCAGTGCCGGTCCGCTCCGTCCAGACCGCCGAGGTCCGCTCCCTTTCCGGAGCCGGCGCTGGTGATGAAGAAAGACATGGTGGCCTGTTGCGCCTGCACGTCGGTACTCAAGCCGAAGGACAGGAGCGCCACCAGGGCAAGCACGGGCACACCGATCATCTTGTTCATGCTAAGCCTCCGTTCGAAGGGTTCCAGGCGAGCCGGTGAGTGGTTGAGAGGACAGTGCGCCTCGCGGGTGACACCGTGAAATCCCCGACCCGGTCCCCGTGATGGGGATCGCATGGGTGGGGTCTTGACGTGCATTCAGGGCTGTCGATCCCGGGCCGGATGCTTGACGACATCTTTACGTTTTTGCGTGGTCTGCGCAAGCTGCATTTTCGCGAAGAAAAATAGTCCGCCACGCCAGAGGGGGCGCGCTCCGGGTTGACCACTCTCCACTCGGTCCCGCACGGCTCTGCCTTGCCAACGGTTCCCGGCGAGAAACGTCTGCCGGCGTCGCCACCTCGCGTTCGAGGGGGTCGAGCCATCCGGTCGCTCTTTCGACTGCACCAGCCGCTCGAGGGTGAGGGTGAAATGGCGAGCATGAGGGGCGCGGGACGCTCTCGGCGCAGGTCTGTGCTCCGCACATGACACGGACTGCGGATGGTGGAGGAGTCATCCCTCCGAGCGCTGGATCCACCAGATGCCAAAGCAGACGAGGGCCGCCCCAACCAGTTGAGGGGCCACCAGGGCCTCGCGGAAGAGCAGCCAGCCAAGCAGGGCGGCCGTCACAACCTCCCAGGTGGCGATGATGCTCGCCCGGCTGGCGGGAAGGTCGCGGAGGCCGAGCGTGTACAGGGCGTAGCCTCCCAGGCTCGGGATCAGGGCCAGCCCCACGATCCAGAGCCAGGCCGCTGCGGGGTAGTAGATCGCCGCGAGCAGTCGAGACCCTGTCCCCAGCGCGAGGAAGGCGCTGCCCGCGGCGAAGGCGTACAGGACCACGGTCCAGGGCGGATACCGGGACATGGCACGCTTGCCGAAGATGCTGTAGGTCGCCATGCTGAGTCCGGTCATCAGGCCGAAGAGGATCCCGCGGAGGTTTACACGGAGCAGGTCCGTCGCGTACACCTGCGCCACCAGGGCGGATCCGAGCAGGGTGAGGAAGATGGCCCCGAGCTTTGTGGCCGTGAGCCGCTCCCCCAGGAACACGGCCGAGAGGAGGGCCACAAAGGCCGGATACGTGTACAGCAGGGTGATCGCGATGGCCAGCGTCGTGTACTTGACGGCCGAAAAATACGTCCAGAAGTTCAGGGTGACCCCGATGAAGCCATACAGGGCAAAGAAGGGAAGGTCGCGAGAGCGGAGGCGGAGGAGTTCCGGGCGGAGCGCGGCGAGCAACCCGGACAGGACGGCAGTTCCGATGAGGGCCCGCCAGGTCACGACGGTCAACGGGTCCCCCTCGTACCGATAGACCATCCGCCCCCAGGCGCCCAGGGACCCCAGGAGGGTCGCCCCAACCAGAACGGTGATGACGGCTCGCGCTTCCTTCACGAAGTCACCGAAGGTGCGTTCGGCAGTTCGGCGGTTCGACCGTCCGGCAGTTCCCGAACAGCCGAACAGCCGTACTGCCGTACAGCCGAACGCTCTCGTTCTTACCCTCCCAGATAAGCGCTCTTGACCTTGGCGTCTGCCGCCAGATCCGCCGCGCTCCCCCTGAGCGTGATGAGGCCGGTCTCCAGGACGTAGCCTCGGGATGCGATGGAAAGGGCCATGCGAGCGTTCTGCTCCACCAGCAGGATGGTGGCTCCCTGCCGGTGCAGCTCCCGGATCGTCTGGAACGTTTGCTCCACGAGTGTGGGCATGAGGCCGAGGGACACCTCGTCCAGGAGGAGCAGCCGCGGTCGGCCCACGAGGGATCGGGCGATGGCCAGCATCTGCTGCTCGCCGCCGGACAAGGTCTTGCCCCGCTGCCCCGCCCGGTCCCGAAGCTTCGGGAAGAGGGCGTACGCCCGGTTCAATTCCGAGGCGGTGTCGGACGCGTGTCTCAGCCGGTAGGCGCCGAGCCGGAGGTTCTCCTCGACCGTGAGGTCGGGGAGGATCCGGCGTCCCTCGGGCACCAAACTGATCCCGCGGCGGGCCCGGAGGTGAGGCGGCTCGGCGGTGATGTCGGTGCCCTCGAAGACGATCTGCCCCGCCCTCGGGCGCGACAACCCCATGACGGCGCGCAGGGTCGTGCTCTTCCCGGCGCCGTTGGCCCCGATGATCGCGACGAGGTCGCCGCTCGTGACCTCGAAGCTCACGCCGCGGACGGCCGCGAACTCCCCGTAGGTCACTTCGAGATTCCGGACTTCAAGCATCTTCGTCTCAGAAGCATTCGGTGGTTCGTGGGTTCGATGGTTCGGTTGTTCTTGAACCGTCGAACCACCGGCCTACCGGCCTACCGAACGGTCGTACACCTGACCGCTCGCTTGGCCGGCCGCTCGTCCTCTACACGCCGCCTTTGCCGAGATACGCCTCGATCACCTGCGGGTTCTTCTGGATCGTCCCGGGGTCTCCCTCGGCGATCTGGATCCCATGATCCAGGACCACCAGGCGCTGACATACACCCATCACGAGGGGCATGTTGTGCTCGATGAGGATGATGCTGACGCCCTCTCGGTTCAGACGCCGGATCAACTCCAGGAGTTGCTGGGATTCCTCGTACCGGAGCCCCCCCGACGGCTCGTCCAGGAGCAACAGGGAGGGATCGAGCGCGAGCGCCCGCGCAATCTCCAATCGTTTCTTCAACCCCAGGGGAAGGGTTCCAGCCATCCGGTCGGGTCCGGACGAAAGGCCCACCCGCGAGAGCAGGGCCTCGGCCGCGTCCCGGCTGGCCGCTGTCCGGAATGGGGCCAGGGACGCTCGCAGGCGCGGGTAGTAGCGATGCCCATACGCCACCAGGACGTTATCCGAAAGGGTGAGGGCCGGAAAGGGGCGGACGATCTGGAAGGTGCGGGCGATGCCCTTGCGGGCAATCTCGAAAGCCCTGTTCCCCTGAATGCTCTTCCCCCGAAACCTGATTGTCCCCTGGCTCGGCGGCATCATGCCCGTGATGCAGTTGAAAAGCGTCGTCTTGCCGGCCCCGTTGGGCCCGATGACGCCGAGAATCTCCCCCTCGCGCACCCCGAAGGTCACATCCTGCAGGGCCGTGACCCCATCGAATTCCTTCGTCAGATGTTCGATCTCAAGCAGAGCCATCGCCGCCTCGGAGCCTGCCAATCCAAAACGAACAACCGACAGTGCAAGATGACCGGTTGTCAGTTATCGGTTTTCCATGTTCCGTTCGCTCCGCTCCGGCGGAGCGCACGCCAGGCGCGGACGAGCAGGCTGCGCTCCCCCAGTATCCCGTCCGGCTGAAACCGCATGAGCAGGAGCAGGAGTACCCCGTACAGGAGCGTGCGGTACTCCATGGCCGGACGGGAGATCTCCGGCAGGGCCCCCAGGACGATGGCCCCCACGATGGGTCCGCGGAGCGTGCCGATTCCCCCGAAGACGACCATGGAGAGGATGACGATGGACTGGCCGAAGTTGAAATTGACGGGCATGATGAAGGTCAGGAAGTGGGCGTACAAGCTCCCGGCCAGGCCCGCGCCCGCGCTCCCCAGGGTGAAGGCGAGAACCTTTGATTGCACGACGTCTATGCCCATGGCCTCAGCGGCCCCCTCGTCCTCCCGGATGGCGGACCAGGCGAGGCCGATCCACGATCTGGTCAGCAGGCGGTCCACACCGATGGTCAGCAGGATCACCGCGACTACCAGGACCAGGAAAGCCGGCTTGCTGATCTCTTTTCCCAGGATGCTCGGTGTGTTGATCCCGCCGATTCCCATCCCGGCGCCGAAGAACGGGATATAGAGGAAGACGGCCTCCACCACGAAGTTGATGCCCATCGTGGTGATGGCCAGAAAATCCTCTCGAACGCGGAGGCACGGGATGGCCAGGATCGCGCCCACCAGGCCGGCCACTAGACCGGCCACCAGGAAGGCGGGCCAGAAGCTGAACCCGGCCTTGGTATAGAGCAAGGCCGAAGTGTAGGCGCCGATTCCCATGAAGGCGGCATGGCCCAGCGAGATCTGGCCGGCATAGCCCGTGATGATGTTCAGGCTCAGGGCCAGGATCACGTAAATGCCGATGGTGATGAGGACAGTGACGAGGTAGCCGCTTAACATCGAAGAACCGATAGGGACAGCGATAGGGATAGGGCCTTCTGCCGGGCTCTTCCCACTGTCGCTGTGCCTCTCGCCATCGTCATTCGCTCTTCCCCAAGAGCCCGTGGGGCCGGAACATCAGGACCAGGATCATGGCGACGAAGGCCAGGGCGTCCCGGGGGAACGGGATGGCCACGACGCCGATGAGGAGTGTCTCGGCCAATCCGATGAGGAAGGAGGCCAGGACGCTTCCCGGGATGTTCCCCAGACCGCCCAGGACGACGATGGCCAGGCACTTGTACGCCGGGATGCTGCCCATGGTCGGCCAGACTTGGTTGTCATAGACACCGATGAGAACGCCGGCGGCTCCTGCCAGCGCCGAGCCGATGAGAAAGTTCAGCGTCACCACGGCGCGAGTGTTCACTCCGAAGGTGGTGATGATCTCCGCGTCCATGGCGGTGGCCCGCATGGCCAGCCCAAGCTTCGAGCCTGCCAGGAGCAGCCAGAGGAGCCCCAGGAGCACGAACGTCACGAGGAGGATCAAGGTCTGTGGCGCGGTGAGGTGCAGAGGTCCCAGCGCCAGACCGCGGAAGCGGGTCTCCGCATCGTAGGCGAGGGCGTAGGGCCCCGCCACGATTCGGAAAGCCTCCTCCATCGCGATGAAGAGGCCAATGCTGGCAATCAACGGGATGATGCGGGGCAGGTGTATGAGTGGCGAGTACAGGAGCCGCTCGATCAGGAGGCCGGCTAGGGCGCAAACGACCATGGCCACGAGCAGGCTCAGCCAGAAGCTGCCGGTCGCCCGGAAGGTTGCCAGGCCCACGTAGGCGCCCAGCGCGTAGACGCCGGCATGGGCCACATGGAGTATGCGCAGCACCCCATAGACCATGGTGAGGCCCAGTGTTGTCAGGGCGTACACTGCCCCCGTGGCGATGCCGTTCGCAATCTGTTGCCAGATCATCTCGGGGCAAGTACCTTTTATCCACAGATTACGCAGATTATCCTGCCGGAGTCGGATCGGAACCCTTCAGGAATCTGCGTAATCTGCGGATGAAATCGGTTCTTCGGGCCGAGCGGGAACACAAGACGGCGGGGGGCCGGATCCCTCGGCCCCCCGCCTCCCCATAGCTGTTGCTGTCGGATATCGCTGTCGCCTCGGTTATTGCACCGGCGGCGTGATCACCTCGGGGTTGTCCACGACGCCGTGACGCCGGAACTTGCCGTCTTTCACGATCTGGAACTGGACAGGCTTGATCACCTCGCCCTTGAGGAACCGACTGATCTTGCCAGTGAGCCCGTTGTAGTCCTTGGTATCCAGCAGAGCCTTGGTGATGGTCTTCATGTCGGTCGAGCCGGCGCGGTCGATGCCGTTCACCAGGATCATGAAGGCGTCGTAGCTGGACGCACCCACCATGTCGGGGTCGATCCCGTAAGCTGCCTTGTAGTTCTTCAGGAAGTTCTGCACCACGGGGCGGGAGTCGTCCCGGTCCAGATTGGTGGCGATGATCACCCCCTCTGAATCCTTCCCGGCCAGCTCAATGAACTTCGGCGAGTCAAAGCCTTCCTCGGCCAGGATCTGGACGGCGATCCCAAGCTCCTTGGCCTGCCGGACGATCAGGGCGGCCTCGTTGTAATAGCCCGCCGCGAAGATGAGGTCGGGCTTGGCATCCTTGATCCGGGTGAGGAAGGGGCGGAAGTCCTTTTCGCCCGGGAACTTGTAGATCTGCTGGGCCACGACCTTGGCACCGAGCTTCTCGGCGCGCTTGATGAAGCCGGCCGAGATCTCCCGGCCGAAGTCGTTGTCCATGTAAATGACGGCCGGCCCCTTGGACTTCAGCACCTTGACGGCGTACTCGCCGGCGGCCCCGCCCTCGACCTCGCCCAGGAACCCGTTGCGGAAGTTGGACTCCCCTGCCTTGGTGACGTCAGGGTGGACGGCGTAGCCTGCCACCATGGGGACGCCGGCCTTGGCGAAGATCGGGGCCGTCACGCGGGTCGGGCCGCTGTAAGAGCCGCTGACCACGCCGACGACCCGATCCTTCTCGATCAGCTTGTTGGCAATGGCCACCGCCTCCTGGGGGCTGAAGCGGTCATCGTAAACGATCAGCTCCACCTTCTTTCCTTTGATCCCGCCGGAGGCATTCACGTCCTTCACGGCCAGCTCGACCGCGTGCTGGGCGCTGGCGCCATCGGCAGCGGCCGGTCCGGTGATGGGGGCAAAGAATCCGATCTTGATGGTCTCCTGCGCCAGGGCAGGCATTGCCACGAGCATCGCCGTGGCGGCGATCGCGAGCAGCGTGCCCGTTCTCCTCCAGAGCTTCTGACCCATGGGTTGCTCCTCCTTGTGTGCCGTTCGAGTCACGGTTCGGAACGCCTCAGGTCAAGACGCGGCCCCCCGTGCGGGACGCCGGACGAGGTCGTTCAATTAGGCCACGGATCGGGGTTCTCCGTCAAGGACTCAGCCGTTCTTGGTCATCCGGTCGAGACGTTCTCGAACCCAGGGTCAGTGCAGCGTCCCCACGGCCGCCTCCACGGAGGCGAGGAGGCTCCCGCCCTCCAGGAGGGGCAGCACCCGGTCGAGATCGCGCCGCAGGACGCGGTCCTCCTCCAGGTGGGATACGTGGCGGCGGAGGATCTCGTAGGCCACCAGGACCCCGCGGCCGGGCCTGAGCGGGCGCAGGAAGTCCAGCCCTTGAGCGGCGCACAGGAACTCCAGCGTCAGGACGTGGGCGAGGATCGCGACGATGCGCGCGGCTTTCACGGCGGCGAGCCAGCCCATGCTGACGAAATCTTCCTTGTTTCCCGAGGTGGGGATGGATTGAACCGAGGCGGGCGAGGAGAGGACCCGGGCCTCGGCCGTGAGGGCGGCGGCCGAGATCTGGGCCACCATGAAGCCCGAGTTGAGGCCGCTGGCCCGCACCAGGAATGGGGGCAACTCGCTGAGCTGCGGGTTGACCAGCCGCTCGATCCGGCGCTCGATGAATCCGCACAGACCGGCCAGGGCCACGGCCAGGGCGTCCAGCGCCAGGGCCACCGGGTGGCCGTGGAAGTTCCCGCCGGGCAGGATGTCGCCCGAATCGGGGAAGATCAATGGATTGTCGGTGGCGGAGTTGAGCTCCCGCTCGTGGATCGCCTCGGCGAACGCCATGACCTCGCGCACGCCGCCGTGGACCTGGGGGATGCAGCGCAGGGTGTAGCTGTCCTGGATCTTCCCGCAGTCCTTGTGGGAGAGGTTGATCTCCGATTCCTGGAGCAGCCGGCGGAGGTTCTCGGCCGTCCCCGCCTGGCCCGGATGCGGTCGGACCGCCTGCAGGCGTGGGTCGAAGGGCACGAACGACCCCCGCAGCGCCTCCAGCGTCATGGCGCCGGCCACGTCGGCGAGACGGACCAGACCCTCGGCCCGATTCAGCGCCAGGGCCCCGATCCCGGCCATGCCGCACGTGCCGTTGATCAGGGCGAGGCCCTCCTTGGCGGCCAGCGTGACCGGCGAGAGGCCGGCCCGCTGCAGGGCCTCGGCACCCGGCAGACGGTCGTCACGATACCGGGCCTCCCCCTCGCCGATCAAGACCAGCGCGAGGTGCGCCAGCGGGGCGAGGTCCCCGCTGGCGCCGACGGAGCCTCGCTCCGGGATGACCGGGTGCACCCCGCGGTTCAGCATCTCGCAGAGCAGGTCCACGATCCCCGGCCGCACCCCCGAGTGTCCCTTGGCCAGGACGTTGGCCCGCAGCAAGACCGTGGCGCGGGTCTCCGCCTCGCCGATGGGGTCGCCCACACCCACGGCGTGGCTGCGAACGAGGTTCCGCTGGAGCGCCTCGCGATCGGCGGCACCCACGAAGACGTCGGAGAGGGGGCCGAAACCGGTGCTGACGCCGTAGATGGCCCGCTCGGCGGCCAGGCCGTCCTCGATCACGCGCCGCGCCGCCTCGACCTTGGGGCGGGCGGCCGGGTCCAGGGCCACGGTCTCGCCGTGCCGCGCCACGCGTTCCAGGTCGGGCAGGGTCAACGCTTCGCCGTTCAGCAGGAGGGGAGGCATGCGGAGCTCCTTCGAGAGGTTTCCTTGGAGGATAGTCCTTGGCGGAATCGCGCGTCAATGGCAAACGGGCAGACGGGCGTTCTCGCTTGACAAGCCGGGACCCAATTGGGTACCGTGACGCCATCCGTGCTCTCGGATGGACCCGGGCGGGCAGGGGAACCCGCCTGGTCCAATGCTACTCCACCCGAATGGGGGACTCCCCTCTCGGGGATCCTCCCTTTCCAGCTCATGCATTCCGGGGCGACCGCTCGCCCCCGGTGTTGTCCCTGGCGCCGCCGCGTCTGACGCAAGGAGGACCGCGTGAAGGGCCGTCCTTCTCCGCTTGCGTGTTCCGGCGTTCCCGCCGACAGGATGCTGCTACGCTGCGTGCACGACGACCGCTGGCCAAGGCGCCCGCCGTGCCCGCCTCAACCGCTTCAATCAAGGATCGCGAAGGGGAGGGACGATCAATGAGAACCAAGCTGGTGCTGGCAGTGCTCCTCGTGGTGGCCTGTGCGCTCTGCGTTCCGACTCCTGCCCGGTCGGCCGGCACGCTGCGCATCGCCCAGAACACCACGGATCTCAGAAGCATGGATCCACACTTCGCCACCACGACGGAGGATCGCAGTCTGGTGGACATGGTCTTCAACGGGCTGGTCCGCTACAAGCCGGGTGATGGCTCGGTCTTCGAGCCCGATCTGGCCACGAGCCTGCCGACGTCGAAGATGGAGGGGGGCAGGCAGGTCTGGACGTTCCAGCTTCGCAAGGGGGTCATGTGCCACCCGATGGCGGGCATCCCGTCGTACCAGTTGACGAGCGAGGACGTCGCGTACTCGCTGCAGAAGTCCGCGGACAAGAATCGCTCGGCCTACGCCGCCGATTACACCGGGATGACCGTCGAGGCCCCCGATGCCTTCACGCTGAAGGTCGCGCTGGAGAAGCCCCTGTCGCCGGTGCTGTTCTTCGCCAAGGTGGCCAACTACTCGGGCGGATTCATCGTGTGCAAGAAGGCCGCCGAGAAGCTCGGCCCCGACGGGCTGAAAACCCACCCCGTGGGAACCGGCCCCTTCATGTTCAAGAGCTACAGTCCGCAGGAGCGGGTGCAGCTCGTGGCCAATCCCGCCTACTTCCGGGGGAAGCCGCAGCTTGACGGCGTGGACTATCGCTTCATGCCGGACCTGAGCAGCCGTGAGCTGGCCCTGCGCAACGGCCAGCTGGACGTGATCAACGCGGCCCCGGACAAGGCGTGGGTCGACAAGATGAAGGGTGTGCCCGGCATCAAGGTGGACGTCTTCGGCGTGGGCGAGGTGGCGAACCTCTCCTTCAATACCAACGCGCCCCCCCTCAACAAGGTCGAGGTGCGCAAGGCCATCGCCTACGCATTGGACCGCAACGAGTTCCTGGCCCTGGTGGGCCAGGGCATCGGCGAGATCGTCTACTCGCCCGTCCCGGTGAAGTTCCTGGCGGGGGGGCTCACGCGTGAGGAGCTGGCCGCCAAGGGGCTCGACTACAAGCACGACCCCGAGAAGGCCAAGAAGCTCCTGGCCGACGCCGGACTTCCCAACGGGTTCTCGCTGGAGGTGCTCACCACCGAGATGACCGGGTACCGGGTGCTGTACGAGTCCATGCAGGCGCAGCTCGCCAAGGTGGGCATCAAGCTGAGCGTGAAGCTCGTCGATCACTCGAGCTTCCACAGCATGATCCGCAAGGACGCCAACCCCATGGTGATCTACATCGCCTGGCGTCCCAACGCGGACATCTACCTCACGCAGTTCCTGCACTCCGACTCCATCGTGGTCAGCGGGAAGAAGCCCAATACCA
Source organism: Methylomirabilis sp. (SeqCode) (assembly GCA_035455275.1). Taxonomy (GTDB): domain Bacteria; phylum Methylomirabilota; class Methylomirabilia; order Methylomirabilales; family 2-02-FULL-66-22; genus 2-02-FULL-66-22. The sequence continues at coordinate 12,215 of DATIFO010000245.1, forward strand.
ACTTTGCCCATTATGACAAGATCGACGGCCTGATCGAGCAGGCCCGCAACGAGACCGATCAGGCGAGGCAGGTGGCCCTCTGGAAGGAGGCGCAGGTGAAGGCCCTGGAAGACATGGTCGTGTATCCCATCCAGTACCAGAACCAGGTCTACGCCCGTTCGACCGCCGTGGACTACGGCCATGAGCTGATCTCGGTCCTGGCGCTCTATCCGGGCATCACCGAGAAGACCCGCCTGACGAAGTGACCGGAGCCTCAACCGTGCGATGGGCGCGCCAGGAGGCGGGCGCGCCCATCGCCGTGGGCGTCCCACCACCGAGCGGCCGTGTTCAAGTACATCGCACAGCGACTGATCCTTTCGATCCCCGTGTTCCTGGGCGTGGCGACCATCGTCTTCCTGGTGGTCCGGGTGATCCCGGGCGACCCGGCCGTGGCCTCGCTGGGCGACTATGCGTCCAAGGAGGCGGTGGAGGCCCTGCGGCAGCGCATGGGTCTCAACGATTCCCTCCCCGTGCAGTACGCCCACTTCCTGGTGGGCCTCGCCCGTGGCGATCTGGGCACGTCCATGATCACCGGAACCTCGATCCGGGACGATATCCTCCACGTCCTGCCCTTCACCCTCGAGTTGACCGTCCTGGCAATCATCATCGGCACCTGCCTGGGGATACCCATCGGGGTCTACGCGGCGATCCGACGCAACCGGCTGGCCGACTATCTCGGGCGGGTCCTGTCCCTCGCCGGCTTGTCCGTGCCGGCCTTCTACCTGGGAATCCTGCTGATCCTGCTGCTGGCCATCCACCTCGGATGGCTGCCGGCGGTGGGGGGCGGCGGCATGGAGGACCTCGGGGAGAACTTCCGCCACCTGATCCTGCCGGCGCTCACCCTGGGGCTGGTGATGACGGCATCGGTCGCGAGGCTGGCGCGCTCCGCCATGCTCAACGTCCTGCGGCAGGACTACGTGCGGACCGCGCGCGCCAAGGGATTGAGGGAGCGGGTGGTGAACCTCCGGCACGCGCTGCGCTCCGCCCTGATCCCCATCGTCTCCGTCACGGGCATCTGGGCGGTCAGCCTGATCGGGGATTCCGTCACCGTGGAGCTGGTCTTCGCCCGACCGGGGCTGGGCAAGATGATGGTCGGCGCCATCCTCCAGCGGGACTACACGGCGCTGCAATCGATCATGGTCGTGTACACAGGCTTCGTGGTGGTCATCAACCTGCTGGTGGATCTGATCTACGGCTGGGTGGATCCCCGGATTCGGCACTGACGCCATGGACGAGAAAGGGAAGCCAGGCAAGGGCAGGGGCGAGGGGAGGCGTCTGTGGAGGACGTTTGTCCGGAACCGGGCGGCGGTGGCCGGGCTGGTGATGGCCGCGCTGGCGATCATCCTTTCCGTGGCCGCGCCGCTGGTCACGTCGCACGACCCGCTGGCGCAGGAGGCGCGATTTCGGCTGCAGTCGCCGGATCACACCCACTTCCTGGGACGGGACACCTTCGGCCGGGACGTCTTCGCCCGCCTCCTCTTCGCCGGCCGGATCTCTCTCCTGGTGGGTGTGTGCTCCGTCTTGCTGGGTGGGGTGGTGGGGTCCGCCATGGGCCTGGTGGCCGGCTACGTCGGGGGGAGGGTCGAGCACCTGATCATGCGGGTCGTGGACACGCTGATGGCCTTCCCGAGCCTCCTCCTGGGACTCCTGGTCCTGGCGGTCCTGGGCCCGGGGCTTTTCAAGATGATCCTGGCGATCGGCATCATGCTTTCCCCCGCCTTTGCCAGGGTGATGCACGGCTCGGCCCTGTCGCTGAAGAAGCGGGAGTTCGTGGAGGGGGCCCGCTCCGTCGGCGCCGGCCCCATGCGGATCGTGGGCCGCCACATCCTGCCCAATGTCCTGGGCGAGGTCGTCGTCCTGGGCAGCCTGTGGACCGCCTCGGCCATCCGGATCGAGGCGAACCTGAGCTTCATCGGGCTGGGCGTCTCGCCGCCGACGCCGACCTGGGGGAACATGATCCGCGACGGGACGCCGCACCTGCTGAATGCACCCTGGCTGTCCGTCTTCCCCGGCCTGGCGATACTGGTGGCCGTGCTGGGCTTCAACCTGCTCGGGGATGGCCTGCGCGACGTGCTCGATCCGCACCTGCGGGAATAATGGGGAGGAGACCGCCGTGTCCGCAACGGGAGAACTGGTCGCGTTCGTCCGGGGGCTCGATCCCGACGGGCTGTCGGCTCCAGTGCTGCACCAGGCCAGCCGCTGCATCCTGGACCTGATCGGCGTCGCCATCGCCGGAACCCGGGCCCCCATGACGCAGATCAGCGCGCGCTTCGGATATGATCACTTCGCGTCCGGGAAGGCCACGGTCATCGGGTCGCGCCGGCCACTGAGCGAGCCGGGCGCCGCCTGGATCAACGGCAACGCCGGCAGCGCCCTGGACCTGGACGATGGGCACCGCATGGCCATGGGACACCCCGGCGCGGCGGTCATCCCGTCCGCCCTGGCCGTCGCCGAGAGGACGGGCGCCACGGGGCGCGAGTTCCTGGCCGCGGTCGTGGCGGGGTATGAGGTGGCCGTCCGGGCCAGCGTCGCCCGGGTCCCCTGGTACAAGGACCGGATGTATTCCAGCGGGATCTGGGGCGTCTTCGGCGCCGCCGCGGCCGCGGGGAAATTGCTGGGATTCGACGAGGCCAGGCTGCAATCCGCCATCGGCAACGCAGCCTCCCACGGCTCCTTTCCACCAGGAGGCCTCCAGGCCAACCACAGCATGGTCAAGGAGGTGATCGGCTGGGCGGCCATGACAGGATGCGCGGCGGCCTTGCTGGCGCAGCAGGGGTTCCTCGGCCCGGAGGATGTGATGGATTACTCCGGCCGCTGGGACACGGGCCAGCTGGTGGAGGGGCTGGGGGACCCCGACCGGTACGCCATCCTCGGCACGTACTTCAAGCCCTATGCGGTCTGTCGCTGGGCGCACTCGTCGGTGGATGCGCTGCTGGACCTGGCGGGCCGGCACGACCTCGGGCCGGCGGAGGTCGAGCAGATCCTGGTGGAGACCTTCTACGAGGTCACCCGACTCGTCAACTATGCGCCCCGCAATGCCATCGCCGCCCAGTTCAGCATTCCCTTCGCCCTGGCGGTGGCCCTCCTGCAGCGGCGGATCGGGCCGGAAGATGTGAGCGAGGAGAACCTGCAGCGGTCCGACATCCTGGAGCTGGCCCGGAAGGTGGAGGTCGTCGTCGACCCGGAGATCAACAGCCAGTTCCCCGCCAAGACCATCGCCCGCGTGACGATGCACACAAGGCGTGGGGTTTTCCAGGCCACCGTCGAGTACCCGCGGGGGAACCCCGAGAATCCATTGAGCGACGACGACCTGCGAGCCAAGTTCCGCGGGTTGACGGCCAACATCGTCGGAGACAAGGCCTGCGAGATGCTCCAGGCCGCCATCATCGATCTGTGCCAGCAGCGAGACGTTACGCCACTCACGCAACTTCTGGCGTTCTGACAGAGGAGGCGGGGCCGTGAGAATCCTGGTCCTCGGCACGGGATTGCAGGGACGGGCGACGCTCCAGGATCTGGCGCGGAGCCCGGCCGTGTCCCACGTGATCGCGGCCGACGCCGATCTGGCCGGGCTCCGGCGATACCTGGACCGGTTGAACGCTCCCAAGATCGAGCCGGTGGGGTTGGACGCCCGCGAACACGACCAGGTCACGGCGCTCATGCGCAAGGTGCAGGCGGTCATCGTCCTGCTTCCCGTCTCGTTCCACGTCCCCATCACCCGCCTTGCCGTCGAGAGCGGCATCCATCTGGTCAACTCCTCCTACGTCCCGCCCGAGTTCCATGAGATCGGCCAGGAGGCGGCCGGCCGCGGCCTGGCGATCCTGCCGGAGCTCGGATTCGATCCGGGAATCGACCTGGTCCTGGCCAGCCAGGCGGTGAAGGAGCTGGACGAGGTCCACGAGTTCTACTCCTACGGCGCGGGCTTCCCCGAGCCGAGGGCCGCCGCCGGTCCCCTCCGCTACAAGATCTCCTGGACGTTCGAGGGGGTGCTGAAGTCCTACGTGCGGGACGCCCGCGTCATCCGCGAGGGTAAGGCGGTGGCGGTCCCCGGGCGCGAGATCTTCGCCCCGTCCAACATCCACACGGTCGACATGGAAGAGTACGGCCCCCTGGAGGCCTATCCCAACGGGGATGTGGTGCACTACCTGGATGCGATGGGCGTGGCGGCCGCGGTGGAGCACGCGGGCCGCTTCGCCATGCGCTGGCCCGGCCACTGCGCCTTCTGGTATGCGATGGCGCGGCTGGGGTTCCTGGACCAGGCGCCGATCCAGGCGGGGGGCGCGTCGGTCGCGCCCAGGGATTTCGTGCGAAGCCTCCTGGAGCCCCAGCTTCAGTATGCGGAGGATGAGCGGGATGTGGCGGTGATCCGGGTGGACGTGCGGGGCGTCAAGAACGGCCGGAGGCGGCGCATCCTCTACCAGGTGATCGACCTGCGCGACCTCTCGACCGGCCTGCTGGCCATGAATCGCACCGTCGGGTACACCGCCAGCATCGGGGCCCAGATGATCCTGCGGGGGGACATCCGGAAGCGCGGGCTCCTCTCCCCCCTCACGGACATCCCGGCCGACACCTTTCTCGCGGAGTTGCGCGGGCGCGGCATCAGCGTGCGGCGCGAGGCAGGAGACTGGCAGACCAGGGAGTCCTCATGACGCCGTCACGGGGCGGGCAGTACAAGCCGTTCTCCGAGGGGGATGTCCGGAAGATCGACCACGCGGTGATGACGCTCCTGGAGAAGGGCGGCGTCAAGGTCTTCACCAGCCAGGGACGGGAGTACCTCCGGCGCGCGGGGGCGCTCGTGGATGAATCCACCTGCATCGTGAAGCTCCCGCGCCGCCTGGTCGAGGACTCCATCGCGTCCGCACCGCACAGCCTCACGCTGTGCGGCCGCGATCCTCGCCACGATCTCGTCCTCGAGGGAGCCAGCGTCTACCTCGGGACCGGCGGGACGGCCATCCATGTCCTGGACATCGACACCGGTGCGCGGCGTCCGTCCACGACCGCCGACGTCCGCGACATGGCGCGGCTGGTGGACGCCTGCGATTGGGTGCATTTCTTCCTGATCAACGTGTACCCCAATGACATTCGCGAGCCGGAGCACGTGGATCTCAATCGTTTCTATGCCGCCATCAGCAATACCGGCAAGCACGTCCAGGGAGGGATGTACGGGTCGCGGGGTCTGCGGGAAGTTGTGGAGATGGCTGAAATGATTGCCGGGGGCGCGGAACAGCTCCGGGCGCGGCCCTTCGTGAGCTTCATCACCCTCATGATCAGTCCCTTCAAGATCGATGATCGCTACGGGGATTTCGCCTGTTACATCGCCGAGAAGGGACTTCCCGTGGTCGTCCCGACCGAGCCCCTGGCCGGCCTGACATCGCCCGTCACCCTGGCGGCAAACGTCGTGATGCACACGGCCGAGACGCTGGCGGGGGTCGTGCTGACCCAGGCGGTCAACAAGGGCACGCCGGTCATCTGCGGCAGCGTGGGATCCGTCGCGGACATGCGCACCCTGGCGCATCTCAGCGGGGCCATCGAGCGGGCCATGATCCACGCGGGGTGCAGCCAGATGGCCCAGCACTATCGATTGCCCTACTACTCGACGGCGGGCATGTCCGATTCCAAGCTGGTGGATTGCCAGGCCGGCTACGAGAGCGGGATGGGGAGTCTGCTGGTGGCGATGTCGGGCGCGAATTTCATCCACGACGCCGCCGGGTTGATGGAATTCGACCTCACCGCCTCCTACGAAAAGGTGGTCATCGATAACGAGATCCTCGCCCGGACGCACCGGGTCCTGCGCGGCATCGAGGTCACCGATGAGACGCTGGCGCTGGACCTGATGCTGGAGGTGGGGCCGGGCAATGACTACCTGGGCCAGGAGCACACGGTGAAGTACATGCGCTCGGAGTTCGCACCCTACAGCATCAGTGATCGTGAACGGCGGGAGAAATGGGAGTCGGACGGGGCCAAGGATACGTATGTCCGGGCGAAGGAGGCGGCCAGGAAGATCCTGCGCGAGCATAGGCCACTTCCGGTGGACCCGGCGGTTGTGGAGGCGCTGCGCAAGCGGTACCCGCATTTCACGGGATGAGGCCGCGAGGTCTGTCACACACGGCGGCAAGCGGAGGGAGACCGGAAGGTCATGAGCAAACGAATCGCGGTGATCGGGGCAGGCAACGGGGGGACGGCCATCGCCGGGGATCTCAGCCTGGCCGGACACGAGTGCCGCCTCTTCGAGTTCGAGGAGTGGGCGGGGAACGCGACCGCAGTCGCGGCGCAGGGCGGCATCCGGGTGACCGGCGTGGCGCGGACCGGCTTCGCCAAGGTGGCCCTCGCCACCACTGACATCCAGGCCGCCCTGGCGGGTGCCGAGCTGGTCCTGGTGGCCACACAGGCCTTGACCCATGCCCGGGTGGGTCAGGCCATCGCACCGCTGGTGCGCGACGGCCAGGTCATCATCCTCTGGCCCGGATCCGGTGGGACGCTGGAGGTCCGGCGGATCCTCGACGAGGCGGGGGTCACGGCCGACGTGATCCTGGGCGAGGCGGCGACGTTTCCATACTGCTGCCGACGTCTGGAGGGTCCTGGCACGGTCAACATCCATCGCATCGACGGTCCACGCAACCAGGTGGCCGCGCTGCCGGCCTCTCGCACCCCCGAGCTGATGGCTGCCCTGGCCGGGGTCTACGACACGGTCGTGCCGGCGCGCAGTGTCCTGGAGCCCGCCCTCTACAACCCGAACATCATCGTCCACCCGGCGGGGGCCCTGTTCAACATGGGGCGCATCGAGCACAGCCAGGGCGAGTTCTGGATGTACAAGGAGGGGATCACCCCGTCGGTCAAGAAGATCATCAACGGCATGGACCGGGAGCGCCAGGCGATCATGGCCGCCCTGGGCTACCCGCCCATGACCTACGAGCAGGTCTTCACCGACCTGTTCAACGTCAGCGTCGCCGAATTCGCCGTGGCCTCCAGCCAGGGGCCCTTCTCCATGCGGGACCGCTACGTGACGGAAGACGTCCCCATGGGCGTGACCTTGACGGCATCCCTGGGGCGCCTGCTCCGCGTGCCCACGCCGACCTACGACTGCATCATCCACATCGCCTCGCTGGTGAACGAGACGGAGTACTACAGGACGGGACGCAATCTGGCGAACCTGAAGCTGGACGGGCTGACGGCAGCACAGCTCGATGCATACGTGATGACGGGCAAGCGGCCGATGCCGCCCTCCGCAGGCAGGAAGCGGCAGGCTGTCCGCAAGCCGGTGGCTGCGCGGGCGGCGAAGGGGTCCAGGACGTCGAAGGCGCGCTCGAAGACCGCGAAGAAGGCCCCCAAACGGAAGGGGAGAAGGTAGGCCGGTATGACGCGAGTTGGAACAGCACCCGATGTGGAACGAGGCCGGTCCACCAGCATAATGCCTGGACGGCCTTCCGCTGCCGGCTTACGAGCAATACCCAGGACATAAGGTTCGAGCATGGCGTCTCGTCCATGTAAATCCGCCCGTCCCCCCCTTTGCGAAAGGGGGGCCAGGGGGGATTTGGTGGGGCTGACGGCCCAGGTGACCAGCCTAGGCTCACGAGAGGCTGAAGCCATTGTGTGGACCTGCACGGCTCGCGCCGTGACGGAGGCGGCCCGGCGATGAGCGTATCGCGTACGCTGGGGGCGGAGGTGGTGATCGTCGGCGGGGGGATCATCGGCTGCGCCGCCGCCTATTACCTGGCGCGCCGCGGGAGGCAGGTCGTCCTGCTGGAGAAGTCGGTCATCGGCGGAGAGGCCTCCGGCCGCAACGGGGGCGGGGTGCGGGCACAGTGCCGGGACCGCCGCGAACGCCCCCTGGCCATGGCCAGCATCAAGCTCTGGGTCGGGCTGCAGGAGGAGCTGGACTTCGACGTGGAGTACGTGCAGGGTGGCAACATCCGCATGGCGACCACCGAGGAGCGCATGGCGGCCCTCCTCTGCGAAGGGGAGGAAGAGCAGACAGACGGTCTGGCGATTGACCTGTGGGATCGCGACGAGCTGCGGCGGCGCGCCCCCTATCTGAGCGAGGTCTTCATCGGCGCCAAGTACTGTCCGATCGACGGCCAGGCCAACCCGATCCTGGCCTCACGGGCCTTCGGGTGGGCCGCCAGGCGGATGGGGGCCACGATCCTCACCCGGACCGAGGCGGTGAACATCGACGCCCAGGGCGGGAGGGTGGCATCCGTGACGGGCCGCGACAGGGACGGCGAGATCCTCGTGGAGGCCCCGTGGGTGATCCATGCCGGGGGGCCGTGGACGCCCCGGCTCGGCCGGACGCTGGGAATCCAGGTGCCCATCGAGCCGGCGCGGTCGGTCCTTGCCATCACCGAGCGCATGCCGTTCCTGTTCAAGGAGTTCATCTCCTCCCACGATCTGGGCGCGTATTGCCGGCAAGCCAGGGAGGGTCAGGTCCATATCGGGGGGGTCGGCGCACCCGAGAAGACCTTCGATCAAACCATGCCCGCCGCGCCAATGGCGCTCCTGGCCCAGAGGGCGGGACAGCTCGTCCCGGCCTTGCGCGGGGCACACATGCTCCGCACCTGGGCGGGGACGCTGGAGAACACGCCGGACAAGGTGCCGATCATCGGTCCCGTGGAGGGGATCCCGGGCTACATCCTGGCGTCCGGGTTCAGCGGCCACGGCTTCTGCCTCGGCCCCATCGCCGGCAAGCTCCTCAGCGAGCTGATCGTCGACGGGGAGCCCTCCCTCTCCCTCCACGAGTTCCGCCTCTCCCGCTTCGCCGATTCGGCCGTCTCCGCCCCTGCGTCCCCGCCTGACTAGCGCCTCCTGGACATCAGTGCTGTAGGCAGAACCACAGCACCTTCTGCATCCGTTTGCCGCCGCCACGCCACCCGCTGGTGTGCGACAGCGGTGCACGCCGGCCCGGAGGATCACCGCCGCGCCCGCCCGCCGCCCTCGTCGACGTTTTGGCCGCCTCCCGCCTTGACACGGCACGCCGCCGATGGTAGCGTCCCCGCGATTCGACTTCCTGGTCTTTGTCTCGCCCCGGTTCGGCCCCACCCGACCGGTCTCGCCCTATCGGCCCGCGTCCGGGCGAGGGCGATTTTATCCAACTTCCTACCCGGTGGTCCGCCCCGACCACCTCGACCCCGACAGACTGGATGAGCGCGTTCGGGTGATGCCCAACATGGGCCGCGAGGACGAGGTGGTGGTTTTCGATAGGCGGCGCTAGGCTGTCCGGGCAACCGCTCCGGGGTGCGCATGGCCGAGAATTACCTGCCCAAGGTCCGTGAGCTCTATGAAGCCTTCCCCTTCCCGTCACGCGATCCCGCGACCGAGAGCCCGACCGCCGTTCCCGTCTCGCCCACGGATATCCTGGGCAAGGTCAACCATCATGGCTTCGGCGGCCGGCGCGACTTCACCAAGGGCTTCCGGGGGCTGGTCGCCGGCGGCGGCACTGGCGATGCGGCGATCTTCCTGGCCGCCCAGCTGCGGGAGGCCGACGCCGAGGTGGTCTGCCTCGACCTCAGCGAGGCCAGCCTCGCCATCGCCCGGCGGCGGGCGGCCTTGCGCGGGCTGGAGCAGCGGGTCCGCTGGGTCCCCGGTTCCATTCTCGACGTCGCGCGTCTGGGGCTCGGGCGCTTCGACTACATCAGCTGCCTGGGCGTGCTCCACCATCTCGCCGACCCGGACGGGGGGCTGCGCGCCCTGGAGGACGTGCTGGCCGAGGATGGAGCCATGGGCCTGATGGTCTATGGCCGCTACGGCCGCCTCGACATCTACGCCATGCAGGACCTCATGCGGCTGATCAACCGCGACGAGCCCGACCTGCCGGCCCAGGTGGCCAACCTCAAGGCGGCGCTTCGTGGCCTCTCGCCCGTGAACCTTCTGCTGCGCGGCCGCAGCCGCGAGCAGATCGAGGCGCTGATTGCCAACGAGGGCAACCTGGTCGACACCTTCCTGCATGCCCAGGATCGCGCCTACACCGTGCCCGAACTCTACCGGTTCGTCGAGGCCGCGGGGCTGTCGGTGGTCAACTTCACCAATTTCGGCCGCGTGGTGCGCCTGGAGTACGAGCCCGACCTTTACCTCGCCGATGCCACGCTGAGGGCCCGGCTGGCCGCCCGCCCGGCCCCCGAGCGCCAGGCCATCGCCGAGCTGCTGCACGGTCACATGTTCCTGCACACCCTGTATGCCGCCCGACCCGGGCGCGCGGCCGCGAGCTTCCGCGACCCGGACATGGTGCCGTTCTTCCTGACCGTGCCCGGCGCCGAGGCGGCGGAGCGGCTGCGGGGCCGCGGCGCCGTCAGGGTGCGGCTGTCCTCGCGCGTCGCGGTCGCGGTCGCGCCGTCGCCGGCCGCGCTGGCCTGCCTGGCCCTGGTGGACGGTGTGCGGCCGCTGGCCGAGATTTGGCGGGCGGCCGCGGCGGTTCTCGGCGAGGAGGCGGACAGGGTCGCGGCCGCGGCCGCCCCCGACCTCGACCGCTTCAACGCGTTCAACTGGCTGTGCCTGCGCCACCGCTCGTGCCCGCCGCCGCCGTCGCTGGCCTATGGCTATCGCGGGGACGCCGTGCTTGCGAGGGACTGATCTCCTTTCCGGCCGATCCGTCCCTTCCGATATCAGCATATAGCCCTGGGATCGCAGTTCGTGCGCCTGCCGCGCTACGCACCGAGCTGGATCGCGGACCTGGCCTCGTGGCTCGCGGCCGTGCGTGCCGCCCAGCCCACACCGTTCCAGCCGACCGCATTCGGCGGCAGGTGAGCTAAGGAGCGGAGTCCCCTTTCAGGCAGGGGTTCTTTGGCGGTCTCCGCCAGGAGCAGGCTTGCTGCCTGGAGATGCGATCATTCTTCCCGCTGCCAAGCGGTACCAAGAGGTGGAAGAGCAACTCCGCCATTTCGACAAGAGGCTTCACCGCATACAGCAGAGCCGTCCCCTGGGAGTCAAGGTATTCACCAAGGCTAGGATTCGGAGAATGGTTACCCGCCCGCCTGAGGAGTTGCCCCTGTACGAGGGGAGCCAGGAGATCTGCCAGGGGGATTCCTCGTCGCATCCCTCAGGCTTTCTCCGGCGGCGTGTCGCGGCCTTGCTCGGCGAGGAGCTCTTGCAGGTCTGCGAGCGACCGAGCCTGCGAGGAGCCTTCGATGGCCTTCTCAGGAATCTCCTGGCCAGGCAGCCGGAAACCGTACGGGCTGCCTACCCCTTGAGGCCGCTCAGTTGGACCCCCTCCACGATCCGGCGATTGGCGATGAGGAACACGACAAACAAGGGCACCGCGCTCAGGGCGGCGCCCGCCATGATCGGACCGTAGGACTCGGAGAGATAGGCACCGCGCAGGAAGGCCAGAGCGACGGGAAGCGGAAACATCTCGGACTTGTTGACGGCGATCAGCGGCCAGAGGAAGTCATTCCACGCGGACCGGAAGGCGAAGATGGCGAGGGCGGCGAAAGCGGGATGGGAGAGCGGCAGGATGATCCGAGAGAAGATCTGCCACGCATTTGCCCCATCGATCCGGGCCGCGTCTTCGAGCTCCGTGGGAATGCTGAGGAAGAACTGCCGGAGGAGGAACACCCCGAAGGCCAATATCGTGGCTGCCTCGGGTACAATCATCCCCTGGAAAGTGCTGAGCCAGCCGAGCTGCTGGACCAGGACGTATTGCGGCACCAGCGTGACAACGTTGGGAACCATGAGGCTGCCGACCAGCGCTGCGAAGATGGCGTTGCGGCCCGGGAACCGCATCCGTGCCAAGGGGTACGCGGCCATGGCGCTCGTCAAGAGAACCAGCGCCACCGAGCCCATCGAGACAACGGCGCTGTTGAGGAAAGCGCGCCCGATCCGGGCTGTACGAGAGGAACCGAAGAGCACCTCCCAGTAATGGTCGGCGGTCATAGGCCAGGGAATCCACTCGGGGGGAACCCGGATGATATCCGGAGTCGGCTTGAGCGATGTCACCACGACCCACACCACCGGGAGAAGCCAGACCACCGCCGCCATAACCAGGATCGCAGTCATGACCCACCCGCCGATACCCCCCCAATGGCGTTGGGTGGCCCGTTCCGCGGGGACGGCACGAGGAGTTGGCCGGACAACCGCGTCGGCGGACGAGTTCACGCGATCAGTACTCTGCATGGCCCCTCAGAATCCTGAACTGGATCAGCGAAAAGACCAGAATCACCAGGAACAGCACCCACGCCATGGCCGAGGCGGACCCAAAGTGGAACAGACTCTGAAATGCCGTCTCGTAGAGGTGTTGGACGACCGTTCGGGTCGCATCGCCCGGCCCCCCTTGGGTCATTACGAAGACTTGCCCGAAGATCTGAAACGACCCGATGATGTGGATGACGAAGACGAAGAGGAAGACCGGCCGGAGGAGAGGCAGGGTGACGGACCAGAAACTCCGCCACGCGGTGGCGCCGTCAATTGCGGCCGCTTCATAGAGGTGCCTCGGGATATCCTGGAGACCCGCGAGATAGATCACCAGGTAGTATCCGGTCACCCACCACACCGATGTCAGCACGATGCCCCACATGGCCGTGTGGGGGTCGGCCAGGAGCGAGCGCACGGGGACGCCAAGTTGTTTGAGGTAATAGTTGAAGGGACCGACGACCGGGTCCAGGAGCCATAGCCAGGTGAGTCCCACCGTGACCACGGACAGCGTGAACGGGAAGAAGAACGCCCCCCGGAGCAAGGTCTTGAAGGGTAGCCCCCGGTTCAATGCCACGGCGAGAAAGAGCGGGAACGCCAGGATCGGGAGCGTGCTGGCCACGGTGTAGAAGGCGGTATTGATGAGACTGAGCTGAAACCGGCTGTCATCAAGCAGCTTCTCGTAGTTGGAGAGGCCGACGAACGTGTACTGGGCCCGCCCGAGGCGCGCGTTCGTGAAGCTCAGCCAGAGGCCGTTGATGAGAGGATACACCCGGAAAGCCAGGAAAAGCACCAGGGCAGGCAGCAGGAAGAGATAGGGGGTCGGGCTGATCCGGCGCAGCGTAGAACGCGACCCGCCGGCGCGCATGGTTACCCCCTCTCTCGTCCTGCCAACTCACACCGCCGTGCAGATTGCCCCATCCCTCGCGATGCGCGCTGGGCGACTCTTCTAATCCGGCAGGGCGTTGATCTGTTGCGTCAGCTCCGCCATTGCCGTCTTGGCATCCTTCTGGCCGATGTACAGGCTCTCGATGATTGGCCGGGTGAGGTTCTCGGCGGCCACCCACTTCGGCGTCGGCTGACCGTTCTGCCAGTAGGGCCCTTGGGCGAGCAAGGTCTTCAGGGCCGGATCTCTGGTGATGCGCGGGTCCGTGTGGGACTTCCGGCTCGCGGAGACCTGGCCGGCGCGGAGGGTCCACTCGGCCACGTGGTCCGTGATCCAACGGATCATGCTCCAGGAGGCTTCCCGCTTGGCGGCAACTGGGGCCTTGGGCTTCGGGAAGGAGAACTGGTGCGGAATCGTGAAGACGATGGGCTGCTTGAACAGCTTGGGAATGGGCACGACCGTAAAGTCGATCTTCGCCTCGCGCAGGCCGCTGACGTTCCAGGAACCGGCAATCCACATCGCGATCTTCCCTGCGATGAACGCGTCTCGCGGGTTGGCGTTTGCCGGCGTGGCGACCTTGTTCTTCGCAAAGATCGCCCCCCAGAACTCGGCAGCCTCGATGGCTGCGGGGTCGGTCAAGGCACACTTCTTGAGGTCCGGCGTGAAAATGTTGGCGCCATTCTGCCAGAGGAGGTTGTGGAAGGACCAGGTGTATCGACCGATATTCGCGCCACTTCCCATGGCAAAGCCGAAGACGTCTTCACTGGTCATCTTAGCGGCCATCTGGAGCAATTCGTCCTTGCTCCCGGGAGCCTTGAGACTCCCATCCGGGTTGGCGTACCCGGCGGCTTTCATCAGCTTGGGGTTCAAGAAGAAGGCGTGCTGGGGGACGTCCAGCGGGATGGTATACCGCTTTCCTTGGTACGTTCCCCCGTTCCATGGGGAGGGCAGATAGTCCTCGCCGCGGAAACCCTTGGCCGCTAGCGTGCGATCATCGATTGCCTCGAGAATCCCGTCGCTGGCGAAGTGCGGGACCTCGACCGTGTGGATCAGGCAGATGTCTGGCCCTTCGCCGGCCGGGGTCGAGACCTGGAGCTTGGCATAAAGATCGGGCCAGAGGATCCGTTGCTGCTCGACGGCAATCCCGGTCTCCTTGGTGAACTGACCGATCAGGTCGTCCATCACCTTTCCGTCGGCCCCGGTCAAGCCGTTCCAGTAGGTGATGGTCGGCTTTGCGCCCTGGGCAGACGCCAGGCGGCGGCCCGGCCCGAGCAGGGTTGCTGCACCCGTGGCAGCAGCGGTCGCGAGGAAACGACGGCGAGTCATTCCGGCAAGTCGATGGCGCATGGAAGTCCCCCCCCCGGGTCAACGCGGTGATGAAAGGTTGGCTGGCGGCATAACGAGCAGTATATCAACCCATTTGGGAGGGCGTGTCAAGGCCACGCACGGCAGAGCCGGAGCGGTTGACACGCTCCAAAACGTTGCCCTATATTCACGGTACAGCCCCCGAATCCACGCGGGGTCAGGGTGCCCGATTGCCTGAGCAATTCCTGCTCTCAAGTTGTCGTCACCCCGGCCCCGGTTTTCACCGGGGTAACCTCCGGCCGGGGTCCAGAAGCCCCTTTCCGATCGTGGCGTGGTGAGCGTGCCCCGTCTGTCCCAAGGGGGGTGGAGCGACATGGCGAAGATTGGCATCGATCTGGACCGGAAGATCGGCACCGTCGACCGAAGGATCTTCGGGAATTTCATCGAACACCTCGGCCGCTGCATCTACGGCGGTCTCTTCGAGGAGGGCTCGCCCCTCAGCGACGAGCGCGGCTTTCGGCGGGACGTTCTGGAGGCTGTGCGCCGCCTTCGCGTGCCGATCCTCCGATGGCCCGGGGGGAACTTCGTCAGTGGATACCACTGGCTGGATGGGGTCGGACCCCGGGAGGATCGACCCCGGCGCATGGAGTTGGCGTGGTTCGCCGAGGAATCCAATCGGTTTGGCACGGACGAATTCATCGAGTACTGCCGCGCCATCGACACCGAGCCATACGTTTGCGTGAACATGGGATCGGGAACGATGGACGAGGCTCAGGCGTGGGTTGAATACGCGAACAGTGCGGGTAAGACCCACTGGGCAAACCTTCGGCGGAAGCACGGATACCCGCAACCCCATGCCGTGAGGTATTGGGGGCTTGGCAATGAGATGTACGGCGGCTGGCAGATCGGCGCCCTCGAGGCCCAGGAGTATGTCAAGAAGGCGCGGGCGTTCGCGATGGTCATGAAGCGGACGGACCCGCGGATCGCCCTGGTGAGCTGTGGTCAGAACGGATGGAATCCCTGGGATGAGGTTGTCCTCGAGGGTCTCGCCCCGATGGTGGAGTATCACAGCATCCACCTGTACACGGGCCACTCCGACTACTACGTGAACGTGTTCCAGCCCCACCAGGCCGAGCGGGCCGTGCGAATCTGCGAGCGAGTGATCGAGCGTGTCCGGTACAACCAGCGAATCCCGCATCCCATCTACATTGCCTTCGACGAGTGGAACGTGTGGTACCGGACGCGGACCCAGGAAGACCGGGTCGCCGGCATCGAGGAGCGGTACGATCTGGCCGACGCCCTGGCCGTGGCGACGTACCTGAATATCTTCATCCGCTATTGTCGAATCGTGCGGATCGCCAATTTGGCGCAACTGGTCAACGCCATCGCCCCCATCTTCACCAACCGGCACGGTCTCTTCCCGCAAACCATCTATCACCCGCTGCGCCTGTACGCGGAGTATACGCGGGAGATCGCCCTGGACGTGCATGTGGAGTGCGAGACGCGCGAGCTGTCACCCGCGCAGGAAGAGGGAGGGCTTGGCCGACGGTTCCAGATCGCCGATCTGGGCCCGTTCAAGCTGCTCGACGCCGCCGCCACGTGCGACTCGGCAGGTCGCCAGGTCACCCTCGCCGTGGTGAACCGTGATAAGGATCGCGAGCACAGGGTAACGATCCAGCTCGTGGGTGGGAGCGTCCGGAATGGCGTGACCGTGGCCGAGGTGAACGGGGCCGGACCCGACGCCATGAACTCCTTCGATCATCCTGACGCCGTGGGGGTGCGGGAGCGTCGGATGGATCTCGGCGGGTCAAGCTTTGAATACACGCTTCCCGCCCATTCGGTCACGCTGCTCCGGTTCGAACTCGCCTGAGCGGTTGCTCGCTCCGGAGGCAGGACATGCGGAAGGAAATCAGCATTCTCATCGGAAGCGAGGAGTGCACGGCCGAGCTGCTGACGGACCTGGCACCGCAGACCTGCCGGATCATCGGAGAGGCCCTGCCACTCAGCGGGGTCCTGAGCCACGCCAAACTCGTTGACCGCGAGGTCTTTTTCCAGGTGCCCTTCTTCATCGACGAGCCGGAGAACGCGAGGCTCTCGGAGAAAGGGGACCTGGCCTACTGGAATGCACGCCAGACCCTCTGCATCTTCTTCGACGACATGGTCCCCCTGGGACCTGTGACGACTTTCGGACGGATCACCGGGAACCTCAAGGGGCTGCAACGGGAAGCCGCCGCGGTCTGGGAAAAGCCTGGGAAGCGGATCACGCTTCTGCCGAAGCAGAAGCAGGGGTGAGCCATGCAGGGGCTGCTGGAGAAGATCAAGACGGCGCGCGAGGCCATCTGGCTCCGCGAACCGGCCGACATCGCCCGATTGAGAACGAGGAAGGGCGCGCGGGACCAGGGGGCCTCGGCTGTGCTATACGCCGCCATGAAGCTGGGACAACTGGTGACCTTCCTGAACCACCTGCGCGGGGTCGCCCGGACGGGTGGGGTAGACCTCGGCACGATGAAGGTCATCACCGAACCCCTGCTGGACTTCTACGGCAGCACCTATGGCGGCTTCTACCAGATGACCGACACCGCGGAGGTCGTCCGCCTGGCAAAGGCGGCCCTGCAGGAGGTCAATGGGCTGGATGAGTACGTGGCGTTGACCGGAGAACTCTCGTTGTACATCGGCCGTATGGACTACTGGGTCGACCTGCTGATCCCCTGGGCAACGTTCGGCGAGGTCTACGAGCAGATGAGACGGTGACGCCGTCGGCAAGGTGAATATTGCCGCCAAAGATGCAATGCTCGACGGGGTACGGGGAGGGGCTGACAGACTTGACATTGCGAGGGTAGGGCGGCAGACTTTCGACCAGGCGGGGTCGGGGCGGGCTTTCGGTGACGGCATCTCAGTTGCCCTCGAGGCCGCTGTCGTGCATCGGAGTCCCCGCTGGACCGAAGGCGATGAGGACACGGAGCAACGACGAGTGGATTCAGGATCTCCGGGCCGATGGGGTTGCCCAGGAGGCGGCCTTGTGCGACCTCCGGGAGTCGATCCTCCGAGCCCTGCGCGCGTACCTCGCCGCGCGCCACCAGGGGAAGCTCGAGGATGCCGGGGAGGCTGACCACCTCGCGCAGGATTGCGCCCAAGAGGCCATCCTGATCGTCCTCGACAAGCTGGGGACCTTTCGGGGAGATAGTCGATTCACCACCTGGGTGTATCAGATCGGTATTCGCGTCCTGCTGGGGGAACTGCGGCGGCGCCGCTGGCAGGAGGTGTCGCTCGACCGGCTGGGAGTGAATGACGGCCTCCCCGCGCTCCCCATCGAGGATCGGGTCTCCCCAGATCCGGAGCGAGCCTTCCACCGGGAACAGATCTGGACGGTCCTCCGCGACATCATCGACAAAGACCTGACGCATCGCCAGCGCGCGGCTCTGGTGGCGCACGTGTTCCAGGGGGAGCCGCTGGATCAGCTCGCCCAGCGTCTGGCGGCGAACCGGGATGCCATGTACAAGCTCATCCATGACGCCCGGAAGAAGATCAAGCGCTGCCTGGAGGACCGCGGGGTCACGCGGGAGGAAATTCTCGACAGTTTTGCGAGTCCGGGGTAAGGATTCCCAGCCTGTTCGCCTCAAAGGGTAGGCGTATAGAGGGATGATCCCATGAAACCCGAACAGTTTCGCCAGTTGATCCACTCCATCTTCTCGACCAGGGACGAGGAAATCCTCTGCGCCGAGTTCTTCGACCTGCTCCCGCGCTACGTGGACCTCCGGGCCGCGGGCCAGGATGCGTCCGCGCGCCTCCCGCAGGTTTCCCACCATCTCGGCCAGTGCCCCGAATGCAACGAGGTGTACGAAGCCCTCCTGGAAGCCGTCCGTTCTGAAGAACCGCCTGCCGCCTCGTAAGATCTCTCCGGCCCATCGCATCTCATCAGCAAGCCGATGTCCCCCGGGGAGCTCACCGCGGGCTCGGCTCCCTCAGAGTGCGTTCGAGGTGCCGTGCGTGGCGCGACCCGCACCCGGATCGGCATCCGCACTGAGGCTTCACCCGTGGCATGTGTATCGAGATCGGCAGAGGACGACAGGGACCTGGCTGGCGGGCAACGAGGCAGGCCCTACATCCTGCGGAGGAGGTTGAGATGGGAAGGCGTGGCTGGGTGAACCTGACACTCTTGGTTCTTGTCGTTGGGATCCTGGGGGCAGGTGCGGTCGCACCCGGCACCCCCCACCAGAGTGGCACAAACGATCGCTCGGGCGAGGAGGGCATCCGAAAGAACGCGCGGCGGATGCTCCAGGAGGGTCGGCAGAGTTTTCGCTTCGACACCTTCGGCGATGAATCCTTCTGGGGCGACACGCTCCAGTTGCACCGGGCCATCGCCGGCGCACAGAACGGCGGCGTCGGTCCGGGCGTCAGCCCGCGGACCGCGCTGGCCGTCGGGCTCAAGGTGGACCTGGACGCTCTCCCTCCGGCACTGGTCCTCGCCCTGAAGGGGGGGCGGGTGAATCTGGACGATCCGGCCACGACGCTCGCCCTCTTGAAGCTCAATGCCGTTGTGGGGGTCACGGGGGTCTTCAACGAGGCGGGGGGGCTGCGCTCGATGGGTATTCAGTGCGCCCTGTGCCACTCCACCGTGGACGACGCCCTGGCGCCGGGGATCGGGCGCCGGCTCGACGGCTGGGCGAATCGGGACCTCAATGTCGGTGCGATCGTGGCGCTGGCTCCCAACCTGCAGCCGGTTGCCGACCTGCTGAGCCTGGGGGGGACCCCGGTGGATGTGTCCACGGTGCGGAGCGTTCTGCAGAGCTGGGGACCCGGCAAGTTCGACGCAGGGCTCTTCCTGGATGAAAAGGCCGTCAACCCCGAAACCGGCAAGACTGGGGCCACCCTGATCCCCCCCGCCTTCGGCCTGGCCGGGGTCAACCTGCACACCTGGACCGGGTGGGGGTCGGTGACACACTGGAACGCCTTTGTGGCGAACCTCGAGATGCATGGCAAGGGGACGTTCTTCGATCCGCGTCTGAACGACCCCGTGCGCTTTCCGGTGGCCGCCCAGGCGGGGTTCGGGGATGTCCGGAACGATCCGGACCTGATCACGCCCAAGCTGGCCGCGCTTGAGTTTTACCAGTTGGCCATTCCCGCCCCGGAACCGCCGGCGGGAAGCTTCGACCAGACGGCCGCCCGCCGCGGAGAGGCGACCTTCGCGGGCCGGGGAGGCTGCGCCCGCTGTCACGTGCCGCCCCTGTACACGGAGCCGGGGTGGAACATGCATACGCCCGCCGAGCTGGGCCTGGATGACTTCCAGGCGAACCGGGCCCCCGACGCCCGGTACCGGACCGCTCCGCTGAAGGGGCTGTGGACCCACCAGAAAGGGGGCTTCTTCCACGACGGCCGCTTCGCGACCCTGGCGGATGTCGTCACCCACTACGATACGCACTTTGGATTGGGACTCACGGAGCAAGAGAAGCACGACCTCGTTGAATACCTGAAGTCGCTGTAGCGTGGGGTGGATGCGATTCGGATACGCAGCGCCGTCAGCGTGTGTCAGCCCCTTTCGTCCCGCACGCACAGGGCGGCCCGGCACCCGAGTCGCGTTGAGCAGTCAAATGAAAGGCCATCACTGCAACGCAGGAAGGGAGACTCCATGAAAACCGCACACCGTGGTATGGCGCGCTTTGCCCGGATGCTCATGATTGCCGCCCTCACCCTTGTCGCGTGTGCGACAAGCCTCACGGCGCCCCTCGCGGCCCCGCCTGTCGGGCCCCAGATTCGCGCCGCCGACTTTCAGCAGGCCATGCGGAAACTGTGGGAGGATCACGCCACCTGGACCCGCCTGTACATCGTCAGCGTGGCCGGCAGCCTGCCGGACGCGGACCTGACCGCCCAGCGCCTGCTGCAGAATCAGACCGACATCGGCAACGCCGTGAAGACCTTCTACGGGGAGGCGGCGGGGAACCAGTTGACGGCGCTCCTCCGCGACCACATCCTCGGAGCGGCCGAGCTGCTGGCCGCCGCGAAGGCCGGCGACAAGCCGGGAACGGACGCCGCCAGCCAGAAATGGTACGCCAACGCAGATGACATTGCGGTGTTCCTGAGTCGCGCCAACGGCAAGGCCTGGCCTCTGGCCGACATGAAGGCGGGGATGAAAATGCACCTGGATCTCACGCTCCGGGAGGCCGTGAATCGCCTGCAGGGACGATATGCCGAGGACATCCGGGACTACGACCAGATCCATGAACACATCCTCGGCCTGGCCGACTTGCTCAGCCAGGGCATCATCGCTCAGTTCCCCGAGCGGTTCGTCTAGGGCTGATCCGGGAGGGGGGGCGGGGCGTGGGGACCGCGAGTCGCCCGCCCCCCCCGCCCTTTTCCACCCTGCGGGTCAGCACTCCCACCTGGGGCCATCTGCAATCGTCCAATCGTAGGCAACTTGTGCAACCGATCAGACAGCCACACCCAAGGCTGCGATCGTCGGGGCAGCGACGGATGCCAGGCCTACGTGCGTGGCTCCTTGCGGGCGTTGGCCGGCCTCGCGCGCCGCAGGTGCCATGGAATGCACCCAGCCTGTGCGCACGTCCCAGCACGTCGACCTTTCGACTATGTGGAGTTCACCCGGGGCCAGGCAAGCGGAGCCTGGCTTCAGGCGGCTCCGCGCAGGACGGAGGGGAGAGCCCGGCCGCTTGGAGGAGGCGATCGGACATCTGTCGCGCCCGGGAGGCCAGGAGGCCGCGGGCAGGCGACAGCGGTGTCAACGTGTACTGAGGAGTGCTAGGCGTCTTGCCTTCGGCGTCTTGACCAGCCGCTTGCCGATGTTCACAAAGGACGGATGGGGGAGGATGATCTGGTAGGTGACTTCGAGCAGGTGCATGTATCGGCGGAGTGTCGTGAGCGGGAGTCCCAGGTCCCGCGAGAGGTCGAAGTAGTTCAGGAGTTGGCCGGTCCGGAGCGCCAGGAGGGCCATCAGGCGGCTGAACTCGGGGAAGTGCTCGATGGTGGCCAGATCTCCCTCCCCCCGGTTCACCTTCCTTCCCCACTGGTGTCCCATCTGCCTGGGCTCGCAAGCCGCTTCCCTCAGCCCCAGCGTTCGGATACAATCCTTGTAGCCTAAAGGCCACCTGCCCGCGGGCGGGAGGCAGGGGTGGGGCGATCCGGTTCAAACCAGTTTGTCCGGCGGGCCCATTTCCGCAGTTGCCGGCCTATTCTTCCTGGGGGCCGCCGGATGAAGGCTTGTTCGTCGCGACCAATTGATAGTTGCACGAGAGCATCACCGTTGAGTTCATGGAGGTCAAGATGAGCGATCAAGTGGCAGAGATCGAGGCGAGAATCCGAGCGCTCGGCAGTGAGGAGAGGACCGAACTGATCCGCGCCCTCATTGCCGACCTGGATGGACCCGAGGATACTGACGTCGAACGTACCTGGTTGGAGGAAGCGGAAAGGCGTCACCGCGAACTGACCGAAGGGAAGGTCCAACCCATTCCGGGCGAGCGTGTATTCGAGAACCTGCGCTCTCGCCTGATGCGGCGATGAGGCTCGAGTTCCATCCGGAAGCGGACTTGGAACTCAGTGAGGCGGCTCTGTACTACGATCTGCAGGTGCCTGGCCTTGGCGAGCGGTTCGGGGCTGAGGTCAAGCGGGTTACCGACCCTCTGCTGGAGCACCCGGACACGGGCGCAGAGATCGGTTCTGGGCACCGAAAGCTCCCCCTACGCCGGTTCCCCTTCACGGTGATCTAGGCGCCGTCGTCCGAAGTACTGCGGGTGCTCGCCGTGGCACATGATAGGCGCCGTCCAGGCTACTGGCGGTCGCGAAGATGACCGCTGACCTCGCGTTGGAGCAGACCGCTTAACAGCGTCCCGGTAGGGTTCCTCCCTTCGAATGCGATTCCCTGTCTCTCACTCCCGGCCACATTCCATAGGACAGCCGTCGCAGGTCGGGCGGGGGTTGATATCCTCGCATCGGCGTCTCTGCGGGGTCCGGACCGGTGGGCGAGGGCGAAGGCGGCGAGGGAGAGGTGGCGTACGCCGGTCAGAGCGAGCGTAGCTCCCGCGGATAGGCCGTCAGGATGTCCACGCCGTGCGGCGTCACCGCCACGTTCTCTTCCACGCGCACGCCCCCAAAATCCGGAAGGTAGATCCCGGGCTCCACGGTGAACGTCAGGCCCGGCCTGGCGATCGTGGCATTGCCCGTGACCACCGATGGCGCTTCGTGTCCCTCGATCCCGAGGCCGTGGCCCACACGATGCGGGAAGTATTGGCCATGGCCCGCTTCGTCGACCACCCGATGGGCGGTCTCATCCAGGTGCGACAAGGTGACCCCGGCCCGGATCTCGGCCAGGACGCGCCGACTGACTTCCAGCTCCAGCCTGTAAATCTCCACGAATTTCTCGGGGGGCGGGCCGACGAAAAACGTCCGGGTGATGTCACTGCAGTAGCCCTGATAGCGGGCCCCGGTATCGATCATCAAGGCCTCGCCCTTGTTCACGGGGCGGTCCGACGTCTTGGTGTGCGGGAAGGCGGTCCGGGGGCCGGAGGAGACCACGGGCTCCTTCGGCAACTCTTCGGTGCCGAGCCGCAGCATCTCGATCTTCAGCTCGTTGGCGATCTCCTTCTCGGTCATGCCGGGGTGAAACCGTCCGATCACCGTGTCCAGCGACGCTTCGGCGATGCGGCAAGCCTGGCGCATCGCCTCCACGTCCTCGGCGTCCTTGACCATGCGAAGGTCGTCAAGGAACCGCTCGGCGGGTTCGAGCTCGATGCCCTCCAGCCCGGACAGCAGCAGCCCCCGCTCGAACAATCGCAGGGTGAAATGCTCCGCCGCCACCCGGGGGGCGCTGGAGCGGGATCGCTCCCGGATGATGGCGCCCAGCTTCTTCGCCGCCGCCTCCGGCCCCTCGGCGTCGGTCCAGGAGACGACCTCGGCCTCGGGCCACTTGGTCCGAAAGTCGGGCACCTCCAGGAGCGGCAGCGACGCCCCCAAGCTCCCGTCGGGAAAAACCGCGTAGATGATCGGCCGCTTCCGGAGCATCTGGGTGATGCCGAGGGTGTAGTAGAGATTCGGCCCGGGGAGAAGCACCAGAGCGTCGATACCGGAGTCCTCGAGGGCAACAGCGACACGCTTCAGTTTAGGTGTGGACATGGAGAGACCCTCCCGGTGGATCGAGTCCTCGCGCTCGCCGCGGGGACGCCGGCCCCGTCCCGATCACGTCAGCGGCGCTGGCGGGGATCGAGGAGTTCGGTCAGCCAGTCGCCCAGCAGGGTCGTGGACAGGCAGGTGAGGGAAACCGCCAGGCCAGGCAGGACCGTCAGCCACCACGCTCTGGCCATGTAGTCCTTCCCCTCCGCCAGCATGTTCCCCCAGGCCGGAACGGGCGGTTGGATGCCGTAGCCGAGAAAGCTCAGGGAGGACTCGGCGACGATCAGCCGGCCGGCCTCCAGGGATCCCAGGGCGATGGCGGGCCCGACGACGTTGGGGAGGATGTGGCGGACGAGGATGCGCCACCAGGGTGCCCCCATCGTGCGCGCCGCATCGACGAACTCCTGCTGCTTCATCACCAGGGTCTCGCTGCGCACCAGGCGCGCGTACAGCACCCAGGACGATATGGCGAGGGTGGCGACGATTCCCGTCAGGCTCGCGCCCAGCACGGCGGCGATGCTCAGCGCCAGCGCCATGAAGGGGAAGCTGAGCTGCACGTCCACCAGCCGCGAGCCGATGATGTCCAGCCAGCCTCCCCGGTAGGCCATGACCAGCCCGGCAACCACCCCCACCGTGCCGGCCACCGTCACCGCGACCACGCCGACCACGAGCGAGATCCGCGCCCCGTAGAGCATTCGCGCCACGAGATCTCGACCCAACTGGTCGGTACCCAGCAGATGCCCTGCGGTGCCTGGCGCCAGCAGGCGCTGGTCCAGGTCCCCCCTCAACGGGTCGTATCCGGTGAGGAACGGCGCGCCGACGGCCAGGATCACTTCGAGCACGAGGAAGAGGGCCGCGCCGATGCCCCAGGTCATGCCGCCGCCGCGACGAACTCGCAGCCAGCCGATGGGCCGGCGCCGCTCTCCCTCCGTGCGCGCGGTCTGGTTCAGCGAGGCGCCATCATTGATCCGGGCTCCCCCGAGGTCACTCATACACGATCCTGGGATTCAAGAGCCCGTACAGCAGGTCCACGATAAGATTGATCACCGACACGGAGACCGCGGTGAAGAACACCGCTGCCAACGCCGTCGGAAAGTCACGAAACTGGATTGACTGCACGATCAGGCGGCCGAGGCCGGGCCATGCAAAGATGGTCTCGACCACGATTGCTCCGCCGATCAGCCCGCCCGTCTGCAAGCCGATGATCGTCACGATGGGGATGGACGCGTTCTTGAGGACGTGCCGGTACAAGACCACCCATTCCCGCAGCCCCTTGGCCCGTGCCGTGCGGATGAAATCGGCCCGCAGGACCTCCAGCACGCTGGAGCGCGTGAGCTTGACCACCCGTCCCAGGGAGTACAGTCCCAGGGTGAGGCCGGGCAGGACGAGCTGCGTCGCCGTCCCCATGCCCCCGGTCGGCAGCATGCCGAGCGTCACGGAGAACGTGAGGATGAGCAAGAGCCCGAGCCAGAAACTCGGGATCGACTGTCCCAGCACCGAGCCGACATTCGACAGTTTATCGGCGGGCCGTCCGCTCCGGACTGCCGCCAGGAACCCGAGCGGCACTCCAAGCCCGACGGCGAAGACCATGGATGCCAGGGTGAGCAGACCCGTCGCCGGCAGCCGCTCCAGAACCAGGGTGAGCGCGGGGATGTTGTACTTCAGCGACGTGCCGAAATCCCCGAGCGCTGCGCGCCCGATGAACCGTCCGTACTGCACCCAGAGGGGATCGGCGAATCCCCACTGCACCCGCATGCGCTCGATGAACTCGGGGGAGGAGTCCACCGGCACCAGCAAGAGTACCGGGTCGCCCGCCATGTGCAGCACGCCGAACATGAAGGTGAGCGCCAGGAAGACCGTCAAGAGCGTCAGCGCCAATCGCCGCGTCAGGTATCCTGCCATGGAGGTGGCCCGTGGCCTCGGTTACTTCCAGGCCGCCGCCCCGAGGGCGAACTGCTCGTCCCCTCTGGGCTCCCAGCGGAGCTGCTTATTCACACCGTAGATGTCGAGCTGCGACCAGAGGAAGATCCAGGGTGCCTGTTCCTGGATCTGCGCCTGCAGCTCGGCGAACGCCTGCCGGCGCCGCTCGAGGTTGACGACGGGTAGCGCCTTCTCGATGGCGGCGTCGACCTTCTTGTCGGAATAGGTGACCCAGGTGGAACCGGTGTGGAACCAGTCCCGCAGCATGCTGCCGTCCAGTGTGGTGTCGCTCCGGCCAAAGAAGTACATGCCGTCGATCTTCCCCGACTTGACCAGGTCGAGCAGCGTGCCCCATTCATCCACCTGAAGCTTCACGTTGATGCCCGCCTGGGTCAACTGCTCGGCGATCGCCTGCGCCGCCTCCTTGTCCTTCAGGTACCGACCGCTGGGCGTGTGGAAGGTGATGGGGGCCCCTGTGTACCCGGCTTGCTGGAGCAACCCCTTCGCCTTGGCCACATCCACCGGGTATGGCCTGAGCTTCGAGTCCAGATGCCGGTTGATCACAGGCAGGGGGCCCACCATCCGCCTGGCGTTTCCCTCCATGACGGTCCGGATGATCTTGTCCACATCCACGGCCTGGTTGATCGCCTGGCGCACCCGCACATCCTGCAGCGGGCCGGCTTGCAGGCTGTTGAAGGCCACGAAGATCACCCGCCGTCCCGCCACCGACCTGGTCTCGGTGGTGCCGGACTTGTTGACCTGGTCCAGCGACTGCGGCGGCACATCCGGGATCAGGTGGACCTCGCCGGCAAGCAGCGCGGCGATCCGCGCCGCCACATCCGGAATGATGCGGACTTCGACGGTGGGGATCGGCGGCGTCGGCCCCCAGTAGCCGTCGTTCCGTACCAGGGTGATGCTCTGCTCACGCTTCCACTCCTGCAGCTTATAGGGGCCGGTGCCGATCGGCTTCTCGGTGAGGCTCCTGGGGCCTTCCTTGATCGCCTTGGAGGGCGCCATGTAGATTTCGGTGAGCCCTTCCAGCAAGGTGGGGAACGGCTTGTCGGTGGTGATCCTGACCGTGTGCTCGTCCACCACCGTTGCCGATTTCACCAGGTCAATGCGCACGCGCCTCGGCGAGTTGTTCTCCTTCTTGACGATGTATTCGATGTTGGCTTTCACCGTATCGGCGTTGAACGGTTCCCCGTCGCTGAACTTCACGTTTTTCCGGAGCTTGATCTCCCAGGTCAAGTCGTCCAGGGAGCGCCCCGATTCGGCGAGCAGCGGAGCCAGCTTCATGTCGCGATCGCGGGTGAAGAGGTACTCGTAGATGTGCGTGATGACCCGGTCCGTTGTGCTATCCAGGGTGTTGATCGGGTCGAAGCTACGCACGTCCGAGTTGAGCCCGACCACGACCTTCGCCGGGGCCCCGGCCGCGGCCATGGGCGCTTGCAGGATCCCGGCGGCCATCACGAAAAGCCACATCATACCGATCAGCGAAGTCATCCGTCGCATTGCGCGCTCCTTTCCGAACACACGTGAGCACTACGGTTGCCAGACAATGGAGCTGGTCAGATCCTTGGGACCGAAGGTGAGGCACTCGCTGCCCGTCTCGGTGATGATGAACGTATCTGAATGGCGGACGCCACCAATTCCCGGGGCGTAGATCCCCGGCTCCACGGTCACCACCATCCCGGGCTCCAGGGCCCGGTCGCTGTCGTGGCGCAGATCGGGCAGCTCGTGCGGCTCCATGCCGATGCTGTGACCCGTCCGATGGACGAAGTTCGGCCCATAGCCGGCCTTGGTGATCAGATCGCGGGCTGCCCGGTCCACTTCCCGTGCCGGCACGCCGCCCCGAAGTGCTTGGCAGGCCGCCTGCTGCGCCTCGCACATCACCTCGAACATCCGGGTCAACTCCGCGGAGGGAGTCCCCACGAAGAACGTGCGCTCGCATTCCGCTTCGTACCCGTCCACCCAAACGTGGCGGCGATGGATTCCCAGGTCCGGCGCCGTCAGGGTGCGGTTCGTCGTGACCGCGTGGGGCATGGCCGACTTGTCTACGCCGGATGCCGTCAGGGTCTTCACCAGTTCGACCCAGGCATCAGGAAGCTCCGCTGCCGCCGCCTCCAGTGCCGAACGGTTTCCCAGTAGCTCGGCCAACGGCTCGGCGATCCCCGGCCGAAAGGCAGCCAGCGTCTCCCGGACGGCGATGCTGACCAGTCTCCCCGCGAGGCGAAGCAGTCGTTGCTCCTCTGCGTCCTTCACCTCTCGCATGCGATAGATGTCCAACCCCACGTCCACGAGTCGCAGCCCTCGGTCGGCCGGCATCTGAGCCCACTGCCAGGGAAGCACCGTGGGCTCGATCCCCACCGCCCCGCGCGAGGGCAAGGCGGCGAGGAGATCGCTCAGGATTTCTGCCGCACTGGCCATCGCCCTGCCGCCGGCACGCGTCAGGCCCGGTTGCTCCCGATACGCAAGGATCTGATCCACGACGGCCATGGACCGTGCACGATCCTCCTCCAACCCCGGGACCACCAGCGCACTGCTCGTCGGTGTGATGTAGGTAAAGACGGGGCGAGAATAGATATGGGCGAGAAACCCGCCCAGATAGTGTTGGTGGGCGGGCAGCCATACGATTGCCGCATCGATGCCTCGCTGGTCGAGGCTATTCTGGAGGCGGGCCAGTCGGGCCTTTCGGGCGGCGTTGGACATGGGCGACCCCCCGCTCTTGCGGCACGGAACAGCCGGAGATTGGCGGCCATACGCCACTGCGCTCCCGGCGTGCGCGGAGCCGGCCTCCCTGACGCAGACGGATCCGGAGCACACACCGTGGCGGATCGGTGACCCGGTGAACGGAGAGAGCGGGAAGCGACGCCCGATCCCCGGGCAGACAGGCCCGGCGGGCGACCTGGGGCCTCGATGGACTCCCCCCACGTGCGGGGACCGTATCAAGTGTGGGCGGTCGTGTCAAGCGGGGGGACCTGCACACAGAAACGTGCGCCAAGCACCTTCCTGAGGCCAATCATCCAACAGTGATGGGGGAGCAAAGGGATTGCCCATGGGTGAGCGAGGCATGCGAGAGATCACAGCCTCAGTGCTGGCCACACTCCAGTGGACAGTCGTCGCAGGTCGGGCGGAGGGCTGATATCGTCGCGTCGGTATCCCTTCGCGGGCCAGCGCGGTGGGCGAGGGCAGAGCCCCCTCCGCTGGGCGTTCTACCACGCGGCGATGGGGGTGGCGCGGACGCGGGCGGGTCGGGCCCGCCTGGCGAGCTTGAAGGCCAAGGGGCAGGGCGATCACTTCGCCGGGTTCAAGGCGGTCGTGGAGTTGGCGGCGAAGGTGCTCCGGGTCGACTGGGGGGTCTGGCGGAGCGGGCCCCCCTACGACCCGCGGCGGGCCGGTGGGCTCCGGCGGCAGCTGCCCTGAGCGCCCGCGCGCGAGCGTGAACAGATTCGGCTTCCCTGGGGAGTAGGCAGCGCGGGTCATGCAACGTGGCGGCCCCTGCGGGGGACCGCGGCGGGACACTGGCGCGCCGCTCCCGCTCTCGAGTGCCCGGACACGGCCGGGTGGGTCCCTCGGACAGCGAGGCGAGCGGATGGCACCACTACGCTGGGGCGGGAGTGATTCTCCCGGGTGCGGCCTCTGGGGAGGACGCCATGCGGCAACCGCAAGATGCGTTGAGGACTCGGCATCGACAGGAGGATTTTCCCTTGACACCGAAGAAACGGCCGGGTCCGCTGTGACGTCCCCCATGACGAACTTCCCCGCGCTGAGGATTCGCTCGTCGGCGATCGTCCCCCCCTCCCCCGCGCGCCCGCCGGAGCGAAAGCACCTGCGACCAGCCCCCCGCACTGCGGATCAGGCCGCCGCCCGTGCGCCCCCCAAGACTTGCATTCAACCCTACCGGCAGCTTGCAGTCAGCGTAAGCGGTTACCCGTGCCAGCAACTCGAAACTACTGTGGGCGGACGATCACGCCGACGGAATTGCGTGCTAGCGCTCGCCGTAAATCCCTTTCCCGTAATCGAAAGATGCGGGCAGAGGCTGAGCCATGCCTTTACCTCCAGCGGGAGACACGAACTGACGAGCGGGGAATCTAAGGAGTGGAATGGACGTGGCCAGCAGTTGGGGCGTGCGAAGCCCTTGCTGGTTGCTTCCGGGTCTCCTCACGATGCTGATATCTGCAGTGCAGCAGCAGCTTTTTGGAGGGGCCGGTCCAGGCTCCATAGCCCGCAACCGGAGATCAAGGCTGAGGACAGTAGGTGCAGATCAACCCAACCGAGGCCGCGGCCATAGAGATGGGCGGAGTCCAAAAGGTGCAAGGCCTCATCGTGCTCGGCCATCCGGGCTTCCGGCAATGCCCCCAGCAGACCCAGGATTTGCTCGCGCTGCCGGAGATTGCCACAGGCCAATTCACCCATCACAAACGGGTGACAGAGCACCTGGTCATCGTGGAGAAGCGCCTGGAGGCGAACACTCCCCACTCTCAGATGTTCGACCCAGACCGAAGTGTCTACGAGGATCACGCTGCCTGCTTGGTGCGCCGTCGCCGGATGGGCGACAGCCTCTTCTCAGTGCCGCCCAGCTCAGCCAGGCGACGGGCGCTCTCCCGAGCGATCAGCGCCTCCAGCCCGAGCCGGACAAGGGTGGTCTTCTCGTCTATACCCGCGAGCTTGGCAGCCTTGCGCAGCAGCGAGTCATCAATGTTCAGAGTTGTTCTCATGTGCATGAATATGCATCAGGAAGGCATACGAGTCAAGGCGAGTGATTGCACTATCAATCCTGGTCGCACCCCGTGGGACAATCGTCGCACGTCGGGCGGGGGGTAGCTATCGTCGCATCGGTATCCCTGCGCGGGCCGGAGCGGTGGGCGAGGGCGGAGGCGGCGAGGGAGAGGTAACGGACTCCGGCCTTTTCGAGCCGGTCGGCGACGGGCCAGGCGACGCTCGCGAGGTGCTCGTCGCGGAATCGATGCGCGGCGCTCGCCGCAACCTCGGCCTCCGCTTCATTCCCGCGGGCCCGGGCATAGGCCTCCTTCAGGCTGAGGTACCCCAGGAATCCCGCCTCGACCGCGAGGTGGTCCGGGGCCTCTTCGGTTTCGGGCCGGAAGGCGAACGCGTCGAAGAAGGCTCCGATATCCGCGAGGATGCGGCCGGGATCCTCCATTCCCCGATGGGCGACCTCCCGTGGAGACACGGGGCCGCCGGGGCCAAGGAGGGCGAGGTAGAGGCCCTCGTTTGCCTCCTCGCGGGCAGCTCCGCCAGCCGCCTTGATCACCGGATCGGCGATCTCCCCGCTCAACAGCTCCACTTCTTGCAACCACCCCTCTCTCGGGCGCTCGAAGAGGAGACCAAGCAGCCGCCAGGCCGTGGCATCGCCCAGCAATTCCTGGACGCGAGGGTCGGTGATGGCCGCGGTCTCCGTCATTTCTTCGCCTCCACGACGATCGGGATCCAGCCCGTTCGCATCTTGCGGGATCCGGCCTCCTGGTCCGAGCCCTCCCACACGGCAAAGGCCACCTGAGACCGACTTCCCGGGACGAGGCCCTCGGGCAGCCTTCGCGAGATCAGGACGGACCATCCGTTGTCGGTCCTGCGCCCGCGTCCATCCGAGCCACCGGTCGCTGCCGAGGTCAGCGTTCCCGGCCCCTCGGCGATGAGGTCCTCCACCGGCCGCTCGCGCGGGCCGGACATGCGATTGCCCAGGGCGCGGGCCGGGGAGTATCGGGCCTCCATCTCGCGCTGGGCCGGGGAGCCCTTGTCCAGGGAGGCGGCCTGGAAGGGGTAGTGGTCCACGGCCGCGCCGGGGTACAGGTCCTTGATGGTGTCCCCTCGCCCGTCCACGGCGGCCTGCCAGGAGGCGCGCCAGAAGGTGATCTCCACCGGCTTGCCCTTCTCCCCCATCTGGGGGGCAGGCACCTCCGCCGCCAGCTTGGTGGGGAGCTGCACCGCGCAGGCATCGCTGAACCGGGCGGCGCCCGGGAGATCGTCCTTCGTCGCATCGGTCCACTCCAGGCGGAGGGCGACGCGGCTTCCATCGGTGATGGCCCGCACCCGCACCTCGGCCGTGGAGGGCTTGAGCAGACGGGGCTCCACCATGTCCTGGAGGATCAACGGTGCGGCGTGGACGGGCGCCTCGCTCCACACGGCATCGGCCGGATCGGACGGGAGGCTCGCGCGGCTCACCACGACCACCTCGGCCGTTGATGGGGGCGCCGCCCTCTGGCAGGCCGCAAGGACCGGGACCGCCAGGATAAGGAGCAGGGAGGTTCGAAGCAGGCGTTGCATGTTCGCCTCCGTTACGGGCAGTTCGTCCGCGTGACGCCGTACTTGCCGTCGAAGGCCGGCAGGACGTAGACGGGCTCGCGCATCGGCACCCGGATGACCTCCTTCCGGGCATCGTCCAGGCCCACCACCGTGTCCCCCTGCCGTCGCCATCTCGGGATCACACGCTCCGTGCAGCCGAAGAGACCCAGGAGGCCGGCGAGGTCCGGATCGCCCGCTGCGGCACGATACGTCTTGATCGCCTGATCCACGCCGGGACCGAACATCTGGTGCAGGAACGGGAGCGGGGTGTGGATCGGCGGGATGTAGTACACGTTGGGCTCGAGGCCAAACTGCGGGAACAGGGGCAGGGCCACCTTCTTCACGTGGACCAGGTAATCGATGGGGTTGTCGGCCTGGGCCTTCTCCGGCCGCGAGATCCAGCCCGCCATCCGGATCTTGCCGATGCAATTGAGGAAGCACTGGGGCTGCAGGGCCTGCTCGATCTTGGGGAAGCAGGCGATGCACTTCTCCGAGGTCCCGGTCATCGGGTTGAAGAAGACCTTCTTGTACGGGCAGGCCTTGACGCACTCCTGGTAGCCGCGGCAGCGCCCCTGATCCACCAGGACGATCCCGTCCTCGGGCCGCTTGTAGATGGCTCCCCGGGGGCAACTGGCCAGGCAGGCCGGATAGGTGCAGTGGTTGCAGATGCGGGCCAGGTAGAAGAACCAGGTGAGGTGGGGCACCGTGAGGTTCGCCCCGTTCTCGATCTGGCCCGCGCAGTCGTCCTCGCCCACGTTGGGGTGGGCGTAGTCCAGATCGTCCGGCCTCCAGCCGAGGACGCGGGTACCGGCCGGCGCGGCCTCGAAGATGGTCCGCCCCTGGTAGGCGCCCCCCTCCCAGGTCTGCGGTCCCAGCTCCTTGAGAAGCTTGAGGTCCCAGCCCAGCGGGTAGAAGCCGTAGGGCTTGCTCTCCACGTTGTTCCAGAGCATGTACTCCTGGCCCTTGCCCGACGTCCAGGTGGTCTTGCAGGCCAGGGTGCAGGTCTGGCAGGCGATGCACTTGTTGATGTCAAAGACTGCGGCGAACTGCCGCTTCGGGCGGGACTCGGGATACCAGTAGGACATCTCCCGCCCGATCTGCCAGTTGCTGACGCGCGCCATGGCCTACCTCCCCTTCTTCGGATCGCCGCCGAGGAACTCGCCGGCGAGGTATCTCTTCATCTCTTCGCTCTCGTAGCGGGGACGCAGGCCCAGCGCCGCGGGCCGCCACAGCCCCTTGCCTTCCAGGCCGCCGGGCTCGGCCTTCACGATCTTCACGATGGACTCGCGGGGGGCGCCGGTGGGGCAGTGCACGTCCGGAAGAAACCCCTTCCCCACGCCCTGGCCGAAGAGTCCTTTCCGCACCAGCGAGTCGGTCATCCACGTGGGCTTGAGCCAGCCGCGGGTGGCAGACTGGTGCGAGCCCGAGCGGAACATGGCCTGGTAGTTGGTCCGCGGGTTCTTGGCCAGGCCGTCCGGCCGCTTGGCCTGCCCCTCGTGCGATCCGGGGGTCGTCCCGTACATGTTGAACCACATGCGTGTCACCCCGCGCGGCGTCCCGGGGTAGTAGCGGGCCCGGCAGAGCAAGCGGGCGAACTCGTAGTCCTTCTTGTTGTCCTGCCAGCCGCGAAACGGGCGGTCGGCCGGGTCCGAGTCCACCCAGACGTAGTCCCCGTCCTCGATCTGGAGCGCCTTGGCGTCGGAGGGGTGGATGTCCACGTAGCCCTCGGCCACGAAGGGCGACCGCTTGTCATGCCGGTAGAGGTCGCCGAAGGGGCCGAAAAGCACCGCCACCATGTCGGTGTCGATGGGCATGGTGTGGGCGCCGTGGCGGTACTTCGGCGTGTGGAAGATGAACGTGTAGCCGTCCTTGGCCAGTGGGTGTGCCGATTTCTTCGCCTCCGCCCAGGTCTTGACGACGTTCCGGCCCTGGCGCGTCTCGCCCGAGATGTCGGAGATCGGGACCCCGTAGGCCTCGGGACCGGCCGGGCGGAGCGCCTCGTGCTTGGGGGCGACGACGATGTTCGGCTCGTAGAAGGTGGAGTCCACGGGCTCCCGGTGGACGGGCAGGTTCTCGCCGGCCTCGATGAACTCGTCCTCCTCGCGGTACGACTCCAGCCGTCCGCTCTTGGTGTACCAGGGGCGGGAGTCATTGACTTGCTCGTAGCCCACCGACTTCGGATTCGTCCGGTTCAGCATGATGGTCGGGATGCCCTGCAGGGCCTTCGCCTCCAGCTCCTGGATCCGGTATCCCTTGGTATTGGAGGAATGGTCCAGGATCCGCTGGAGGTAGACATCGGTCTTGCCCTCGCGGACGAACTTCCAGCAGTCGGCGAAGCGCTTGTCCTGCGTGAGGTCGGCCAGTTTCTCGCCGACCGTGGCCAGGACCTCGATGTCCCCGATCGTCCCGAAGGTGCGCTTGAGCGGCGTCCGCGGGAAGATCGAGAGAAACGGGTTGGTGACGGAGGCGGTCATGTCGGGGTGCTTCAGCTCGCACCAGGCGTCCACGGCGAAGACCACATCGGCCCACTCGCAGGAGGTGGACCACCACCACTCGTTCACCGCGATCATCTCGATCCTGGGGAGGACGTTGACCACGGTGTTGTAATGCCACTTGACGTTCCCCAGGATCGAGTTGGCGTTGGCGAACCACATGGACTTCGTCGGCGTGGGGATGTGGGTCGAGCCGGTCAGGAGCTTCTTCCCCACGCGGAGGACATGGTCCTCGTGGTTGTAGTAGTGGGCCGACTCGGCCCGCCAGTACTGCTTGGGCCGCGCGGGCTTCGTCGGGTCCAGCTCCAGGTCGAAGGGGTTCTCGTTGATGTACTGGGGGACCCCGTTGAAGAGGGCCACCCGGTAGTTGCCGGCGTAGGAGCCGACGTTGCCGGTCAGCTTGCCCACGTTGCCCGTGAGCGCGGCCAGCAGGAAGATGTCCCGATCCTTGTTGTCGTTGTTGAAGAACTGGTTGGGGCCCATGCCGATGGCGAAGAGGGTGGTGCCGGGGGTCTTGGCGATGTGGCGGGCCAGCGATTCCACGGCGGCGGCCGGGGCCCAGGTCAGCTCCTCCACGGTCTTGGGGTCGAAGTGGGCGGCATATTCCTGAACCAGATCGAAGACCGGCCGGCAGCGGACCGTCTTCCCGTCCTTGAGGGTCACCTCCACCGCCCCCTGGAGCAGGGGGTCACTCACCGGGGATTTCGCGCCGACCCCGTCGCGGCTGATCGCCCGCGGCGCCTTCGCAGCCTGGTCCCAGAAGACGAAGTCGCCCCACTCGGCCCGCATCTTTTCGGGGATGAGCATCTCCCTGTGCTGACCGGGCGGCGGCTCGTTCTCGCCCTCCTTGAGGACGCGGGTCTGATTGGACAGGGCGGCCGGCGAGGTGCCGAAGACCTCGGCGGCGCGCAGATACTTCAACGTGTCCATCCGCACGAGGAGGGGCAGGTCGGTCCAGGGGCGGACGTAGTCGGCGTCGTACAGCTTCTCGCGCAGGATCACATGGGCCAGCCCCAGGGCCAGGGCCGGGGTCGTGCCCGGCCGGACGACGATGGCGTCGTCCCCCTTGCTGCTGGTGGCCGAGTACTCGCAGGCGATCACCACGATCCGGGTGCCCTTGAGGCGCGCCTCGGTCAGCCAGTGGGCGTCGGGCATCTTGGTGGTGATCCAGTTCATGCCCCACACGATCACCGTCTTGGCGTGCTCCACGGCGTGGAGGTCAAACTCCACCGTCTGCTGCCCGGTCACCATGGGGTGGCCGGGGGGGAGATCGGTGTGCCAGGAGTAGTTGTCGAATCCCTTGCCGCCCAGCGCCCTGTCGGGGCCCACCTTCCTGATGGACGCATCCAGGAGGGCCATGGAGTTGGCCAGCCGGTACATGCCGAAGACCCGGGTGAGTCCGAGCAGGGGCATCCCGCCCCGGAACTTCAAGACCTGCGTTCCCGCCCCCCGCGTGGCCTTGATCATCTCCTCGTCGTAGTGCTGCTCCCTGAGGCGGCGCTCACCCTCCTCGCCGCTGTAGGTCTCGGCGATGTTCTTGAGGGCGGCCGCGACGATGACCGCGGCCTCGGCGTGCGACATCCGAACCCACTCGTCGCGCGCCCGCTGGAAATACTCGGACGGCGGACGGCCGTCCTTTCCCCGGGGGAAGCCGGCGTCCACCCACTTCTTGAAACCCGTCCGGACCATGCAATGACTCACCCGCCGGTCGCCGTAGAAGCGCCGGGTGAGGGCCAGGCCCTTCTGGCACACCCGGGGATCCCAGCGATGGGTGGCACGGTTCCCGTGGAGGTCGGCGGCCTCGCCGTAGCGCATGGTGGGTCCGATGCGCGTGACGACGCCCGAGCGCACGAAGGCGTTGAGCAGGCAGTTGTGGGTATCGTTGGGGGCGCAGAGGAACGTGAAGGTGGAGTCGTACTTCCACAGGTCCCGGTAGACGCGCTCCCAGTCGCGGTCCGGGTAGGAGGCCAGGGGGTTGCCGATGGCCTCCAGCCCCCAGGCTTTCCCTGCCGAGGTCACCAGGGCGCCAAACCCGGCGGCGCTCGCCGCCGCCAGGAACTGCCGCCGGCCGATCTCACGAGGACTCATTTTCCCGCCTCCCAGGTGCGCAGGTAGGTCACGATGGACTCGATCTCGGATGCGGCCAGGGCCGGCCGGACGGTGGAGGGAGTGGCGAATCCCTCCATCTCGGTCCCACGTCGGCCGCGCCGGATAGTCTCCACGAGGTAGGTATCGGTGGCGCTCGCCAGCAGCACCTTGTTGTTCAGGGCCGGCCCCTCCTTGCCTTCGCCCCGCGGCCCGTGGCAGAGTGCGCAGTAGGCGGTGAATAGCCGGACGCCCTCCTGGGGGTCGCCCTGGACCCAGCGACGGGGCTTCCGGTCCGGTTCGGTCTTCACGTCCTCCAGTCGACGCACGTACGAGACGACCTCGGCGATCTCGTCGGGTCGGAGTCCCCCATCCTTCTCCCCCCAGGCCGGCATCCGGCGTCCGGGTCGCCCGCCTCGCACGGTCGCGGTGAGGAACGCATCCGAGGCCACGGCCAGGAAGTCCGGGTTCCCGATGGCGGGGAAGGGCGGCATGCCCGGATAGTGCCTGCCCCGGCCGGTCGTGCCATGGCAGGCGGCGCAGAAGGTTCCGTAGAGCGTGGCGCCGTCGGTGGCGAACTCACGCTCGCCAAACCGCTCGGCCCGGATTCGATCCTTGGGCCAGAAGGCTTCGGGCACGTCGCTCCGCCTGAGGGAGAGCATGTAGAAGGTCAGGAGCCGGATCTGCTCCTCACCCAGACCCAAGATCGGCATCTTTGATCCGGGGACCAGCGTGGCCGGGGCACGGAAGTGCTCTGCCAGCCAGTTGGCGATGGTGGGATCGCCTGGCACGTGGGTAAAGTCGCGGCGCCCCGGGTCCATCTCTCCCACACGCGTGAGGTCGGGACCGTCGTCCCCACCCACGCCGCCGACCCGGTGGCAGCCACGGCAGCCGAGGGAGTGGAAGAGGGCCTTGGCCTCGGTGAGGCCGGGCGCCCCGACTCGCGAGGAGAGAAAGACCGTGACGGCCTGGCGCTCTTTCGGGGGAATCGGCCCAAAGGAGGCTTTCCACGCCTCCTCCTTGGCCTTGGCGCGGCGCATGAGGTGATCCGGATACCAATCGCTCCGGTACCCGGTGCCGCCGACGCGGGACAGGTCGGGACCCTCCATCCCACCCCCGCCCGGACGGATCATCCCACCGCGACCGTCCAGGCGATGACAGGCGAGACAGTCGTACTGCTCGATCGCGGCGCGCCCCTCACGGAGCAGCGCAAGGTTCGGGACCTGGAGATGGGTGTGGCAGCCCCCGCAACCGGCGAAGGCGAAGGCCTTCGGGATCATGGGACTCGGCCAGTGCGGGACGTCGCCGTGTGCGTCGGCCGCCTCCGTGGCGCGTCCCTGCCCGGCATGGCAGGCGGTGCAGCCGAGGTTCGCCGGATCGTGGCCGACGTTGGGGTGGGAGGCCAGGACGGGGGCGCCGGTGAGGCCTTGTTCGCCCGGGGCCATTCCCACGTGGCAGGAGGTGCAGCGATCGCTCACACGCAGGCTCGGAACGACGATCTGGCGAAGACGGACGTCGATCCCGCCGGCCGCGGATCGGGCCGAGGCCTGGATGCGCCGCCAGTCCTTGAAGAGGTTCTCCTGGACCGCCGCCACGATGAGGAGCGCCAGGGCGCCGAGGCTGGTTACCAGGAGGAGGTACTTGTTCGCCTTCATGGTTTCAAGACCGTCAAGTCCAAAACGTAAAGCGTAATTACGTATTACGTTTCACGTTTTTGCGTTTCACGTCTCACCTGTGATCGCGTCTTGGCGGTTCATATCGCCTTGTCTCAGTGCACCGGCCAGTCGCTGGGGGACCAGTAGAACGTCCAGTTCGGGCCGCGGAAGTAGGTCCCGATCGTCGTGAGCAAGATGAAGCCGCACAGGAAGCAGGTGAACAGGCCCAGCGCCCCCGCTCGGGTGGAGTCGTAGCGCCGCACCAGCCACACCGAGTACGCCGCATAGATCCCGGTGAGCACCGTCCCCGGATTGATCGCGGTGATGATGAGCTGGGGAATGGCGGGAAACCATTCGCGGAGCCAGCCGAAGCGGATGGCGACAGCCTCCACGCCGAGGGCGGAGAGGAGCCCCACGATCACGGACAGCAAGACCACGCGCTGGCCGCTGGGTCCGCCGAACCACTCGCCGGTCCCCGCCGTCTCGCGGTCGAGGAACGGTATCAGGCCGAGCCCGAGGAGCACGATGCTGGGGATGCCGATCCCGCCCATGAACGCCGAGAAGGACACCAGCTCCTGCAGGCCGAGGAAATACCATGGCGCCTTGGCGGGGTTCTCGGGGACCGCGGGGTTGGCCAGCTCCTTGAGGGGGGCGTCCCCCAGCAGGGCGAGGGCCACGCAGAGGAAGACCGTGAGCATGAAGACACCCATCTCGGCATACATGAGGTGGGGCACGGAGGGGATCGTCTGCTCCGGCCCATCGCCCACGGCGGGCGTCTTGCCGCGGACGATACACGCGAGGTGGTAGGTCTTCCGCGGCTGCTCCGTGAAGACGGGGTAGGTGTCCCACGGAGGCGGCCCCAGGCGCTGGTCCGCGTCGGCGGGCCGGGTGATCCCCCCGTCCTTGCGGATGCGCCAGAAGTGGACCGCCGCCAGCGCCGCCAGGACGAGCGGTAGGAGCATGACGTGCAGCAGGTAGAAGCGAATCAGGGCCTCCTCCCCCACGACGTCGGAGCCCAGGAGCAGGAGCTTCTGGAGACCCCCGGGGTCGAAGAGCTGTGTGATGCCGAGGGCGTCGGTGACCTCCCGGGGGGACTGGGCGATGTTGGCGCCGATGGTGATGGCCCAGTAGGCGAGCTGGTCCCACGGCAAGAGGTAGCCTGTGAAGGAGAGGCCCAACGTCACGACGAGCAGGGCCATGCCGATGAGCCAGTTGAACTCCCGGGGGGCGCGATAGGCGGCGGTGTAGAAGGCCCGGGCCATGTGCAGCAGGACCGCCACGACCATGACGTTGGCAGCCCAGCGGTGGATGTTGCGCATGAACCGCCCGGTGGGGACCACGAAGTGGATGTCCTTGATGGAGAGGTACGCCGCCTCGGGGTATGGCTTGTAGTAGAACATCAGCAGGACGCCGGTCACCAGGGTAATCAGGAACGCGGCCATGGCCATGATCCCGAGGCCCCAGGTGGTCCGCCAGCGCAGGCTCCACCGCTGGGTCCGCACCGCGTGCAGGTGGAGGAAAACGTTGCCGAAGAGAAAGCTGGAGCGGCTGCGGTCGGTCCGGGGGAGCCCTCCGCGCACGGCCGACGCCCGGAGGCGCTCGGGGACCGCCTTCAGGTTGTCGAGGAACCGGCGCAGCGCGGGAGGCGGGGGAGCCGTCGCGTTCATGCCGTCACCCTCGTCCCCGGGGGCACGACTTCCCCTTCATCCACGACGTACTCCCCGGCGCTGCCGCTCACCTTCACCCACGAGAGCGGCCTGGGCGCGGGCCCCTTCACCACCGAGCCGTTGCCGGCGAAGCGGGAGCCGTGGCAGGGGCATTCAAACCCGCCTTCGGCCGCCTTCACGATGCACCCCAGGTGGGTGCAGATGGTGGAGATGGCGTAGACCCCTTCGGCGTCGCGGAACAGGGCCACGGAGCGCCCCGGAGGAGGATAGGGCACGCCCGCCGCCAGGGTGTCGGGCAGGCTGACCCGGAATTTCTTGGAGGGAGAGGAGAGCACCGCCGCCTTGGGAAGCTGCAGCATCCCGATGGCGGCGAAGAAGAGCGCCGAAACCGCCGCACAGATCGAGGCGAGCCCGAGAAAGTCCCGGCGGGGCAGCGGCTCGGGGTCGAGGCGGGAGCGGGCGGGGCCGGGGGTCACGGTCATCGGCTCCTCCAGGTTGTCTGAAAGCACACCCGTTCCATGCTGATGGCATCCACCGGGCACCGCATGGCGCAGAGCGCGCACCGGATGCACCGATCCTCGTCCTTCAGGATGGCGGAATGGGCGGACCGATCCGCATCCGGGCCAAGCGTCCCGGCGATGGCCGCGTCCAGGTCGATGCTCGGGACGAGCTGACGTAACGACACGAGCTTCAGGCACAGGGTCGGGCACACATCCGCGCAGCCGCCGCAGAGCACGCAGCGCGTCCCGTCGAAGACCGGTGTCACGCCGCAGTCGAGGCAGCGCGACGCCTCGCGCATGGCCTCGTCGAGCGCGTAGCCGGACTCGACCACGGCGTCGGGATGGGTGAGGCGTTCTTCCGGCGGGATGGACGGGATCGGCACGCGGCGGATGCCCTCGTAGCCCTGTTCCCGGCGATAGCCCTCCAGGGGGAGATGCGCGGTGACGGCATCGGGCAGGAGCGGCCGACCCGTGAGGGAGCGGTACACCGAGCGCGCCGCCGCCTTGCCGGAGGCCACCGCGTCGATAAGGAGCCGGGTGCCGTGCGCAAGATCGCCGGCCACGAAGACGCCCGGGGCGGTGGTGGCCAGACTCTCCCGATCCACCTTCGGCCAGCCGGGCCGGAACTGCTCGATGTCGGCGCCGCCGTCCTGGAGGAAGGCGAGG
This sequence comes from Methylomirabilis sp. (SeqCode), assembly GCA_035455275.1. Taxonomy (GTDB): domain Bacteria; phylum Methylomirabilota; class Methylomirabilia; order Methylomirabilales; family 2-02-FULL-66-22; genus 2-02-FULL-66-22. Next base: position 52,955 of record DATIFO010000245.1, read on the forward strand.
TTCGGCGCCTGCCCGACGGCCAGGAGGGCGGTGTCGCAGCGGACCGTCCGGCGGTCGGCATCGTCGAAGACGGGTGAGAATCGGCGGTTCTCATCGTACACCCGGGTGCAGCGCCGGAACGAGACGCCGGTGACCCGGCCGCCGCCGTCCCGCTGGATCTCTGTCGGCCCCCAGCCGTTCAGGCGCTCGATCCCCTCCTCGTCACCCTCCAGGATCTCCAGGGTGTCCGCCGGCATCTCCTCGAGGGTCTCGAGGGAGACGAGGTAGACCTTGCCCGTCGCCGGCAGGCGCGCGGCCGTGCGGGCCGTGTCGTAGGCGATCTGGCGGAGGACCGTGCGGGCCACGTCGTAGGCGACGTTGCCGCCGCCGATGACCACGATCTCCCGCCCCAGCTCGAGGGGTGCCTGGAGGGCCACCGCCCGCAGCAGGTCCACGCCGCCCAGGACGCCCGGCCCGTGCTCGCCCGGCAGACCCAGCGCCCGCGAGCCCTTGGCCCCGACGGCGAGGATCACGGCCGCATACTCCCTGCGGAGGGCGGCGAAGGAGATGTCCTGTCCCACCGTGACCCCGCACCGGATCTCGACACCCAGCGCCTCGATCACCGCGACCTCGCGGCGGATCAGCTCGCGCGGCAGGCGATAGGACGGGACGCCCACGGCCAGCATCCCGGCCGCCACGGGCTCGGTCTCGAAGACGACGGGCCGGAAGCCCAGGAGGGCGAGGTCGTGGGCCGCCGAGAGGCCGGCCGGTCCCGACCCGATGACGGCCACCGGCTGGCCGTCGGCGGGCGTGAACTGTCCTGCGGTGCGTGAGCGGAGGAGCGCCGCCATCTCGTCGGCGTCCGCGGCGATCTGGGGGATGTACGAGCGAATCGTCTCGAGCACCCGGTCCAGGTCCCGGACCTCGGGTCCGGCCTCCTCGCAGGCGAAGCGCTTCAGGGCGCGAATGGCAATGGGGCGATCGATGGCGACAAAGTGGCCATCGGCATCCACCCGCGGCACCTTGCCGCGACGGCATGCCGCCTCGCAGGGGGCGCCGCAGATACGGCCACAGATGGAGGCGAAGGGGTTGGGCCCCCTGGCGATGAGGTAGGCGTCCTCGAAGCGCCCGGCGGCGATGGCGCGCACGTAGCCACGGGCGTCTGTCCGGACCGGGCAGGCCGCCTGACAGGAGATCAGGTTCCGGTGGTACCCCTCGCCGGGGACTTCGACCTGGAGTGCAATCGCATCAGGCACCGCAGACCTCGCCTGAGGGGAGTGCAGGGACTCGATCTCCCACGACATGGGCTATCTGGCTCTGCTCCGGGCATTCCTTCCGATGGTCTTTCCGGGTGAGCGTCGGAGTGACTCCCCGAGAGGGCACGGCCAGCCCTTCCCGCGAAACGCATCCCCCTTGCGCAACCGGCGCAAGAGGGCGGCCAGCGTCGTTTCCTCCAGCAGCCGCTGCATCTCGGAGCGGAGCGGGGCGTACTGGAGATGGATCGGACAGAGCATGTCCGCCGAACAGGGCTGCAGCCCCAGGACGCACCATTCCGTTTCCACGGGTCCCTCGATGGCGCGCACGATTGACCAGAGGCTGATGGTCTGGGGGGACTCCGCGAGGGAGACGCCCCCGCCGGGACCGCGGAAGGCGCGGACCAGGCCGGCGGCCGTGAGCTGCCGCACGATCTTGGCGAGGTAGGGCTCGGGGAGGCCGGTCTGCTTGGCGATCTCGCGGACCGGGAAGAGCGTGCCGGACGGTTGCAGCGCCAGGAACAGGGCCGCCCGGATCGCCATGGCGGATGCGGTGCTCTGGAGCATCGCAGACCTCAAAAAGAATTGTGGACCTTTTAATCCAGAATTAGCGTCTTGTCAAGCCTTTTCCTGGACACGAGCAGACACAGGCCCGCGGGGGCCCGGGGCGGACCGGGCACTGCCCCCTTGACTCCGCGGGCCGGATGGCGGACCATGGGTACCTGTTCCAGCGCAGCGGCGGTGGTTCGCCCTGGAGAATGCTCGCCGGTTCCAGGAGGCAGGCGATGCCGATTCCCGCGAAATTCGTGCACACCAACCTCGTCGCACAGGACTGGAGGCGGCTGGCGGCCTTCTACGAGGCCGTGTTCGGCTGCACGCCGATCCCCCCGGAGCGGGACCTGGTCGGCCAGTGGCTGGATGCCGTCACAGGAGTTGCCCAGGCTCGGATCCTGGGCGTGCATCTACGCCTGCCTGGGTATGGCACGGGGGGGCCGACCCTGGAGATCTTCCAGTACGACCGGGAGATGGAGCGGCCGGCGACGGCCGTCAACCGGCCGGGATTCGGCCACATCGCCTTCGCCGTGGAGAATGTCGAGGCCGCGCGGGACGCGGTCCTGGCCGCCGGTGGGCGCGCGGTGGGCGCGCTCGTGTCGGCCAGGATCCCGAGTGCGGGGACGATCACCGTGGTGTACGTGACGGACCCGGAGGGAAATGTGATCGAGTTGCAGCGGTGGACGGAGTGATGGGGGGGGGAGGCATGACCCAGCCCACGTTCCAGACCATGGGTCAGCAGTTCGGCCGCCGGTCCTGGGCGGAGCCCTGGAAGATCAAGATGGTGGAGCCGATCCGCATCCCCAGCCGGGAGCAGCGGCAGCGGGCGCTCTTGGAGGCCGGCTACAACTCGTTCCTGCTGCGGTCCGAGGATGTGTACATCGATCTGCTGACCGACAGCGGCACCAGCGCCATGAGCGACCGCCAGTGGGCGGGCATCATGCTGGGCGACGAGGCCTACGCGGGCAGCCGCAACTTCTACCACCTGGAAAAGGCCGTCCGGACGGCCTACGGCTATCGCCATCTGGTGCCCACCCACCAGGGCCGCGGGGCGGAGCACCTGATCAGCCGCGCGCTGATAGCGCCCGGCCAGTACGTCCCCGGCAACATGTACTTCACCACCACCCGGCTGCACCAGGAACTGGCCGGAGGCACGTTCGTGGACGTGATCATCGACGAGGCCCACGATCCCGCCCGTCTCCATCCCTTCAAGGGCAACGTGAGCCTCCAGAAGCTGGAGGCGCTGATCGAACGGGTGGGCCGCGAGAAGATCGCCTACCTCAGCCTGGCGGCCACCGTGAACATGGCCGGAGGCCAGCCGGTGAGCATGGCCAACGTGCGGGCGACTCGCGCGTTGTGCGATCGGTACGGCGTCCGCATCTACCTGGATGCCACGCGGCTGGTCGAGAACGCGTTCTTCATCCAGGAGCAGGAGGAGGGGTACGCGGGCACGTCCATCGCCGCCATCGTGAAGGAGTTCTGCAGCCACACCCACGGCGCCTGGATGAGCGCCAAGAAGGATAACCTGGTGAACATCGGGGGCTGGCTGGCGGTCAACGACGACGACCTCTTCGACCGGCTGCGCAACCTGGTCGTGATCTACGAGGGCCTCCACACTTACGGAGGGATGGCCGGACGCGACATGGAGGCCCTGGCCATCGGCATCTCCGAGTCGGTGCAGGATGATCACGTGCGCGCCCGGGTGGGCCAGGTGCGCTATCTGGGCGATCTGCTGCTCGCCTGGGGGATCCCCATCGTCCAGCCGGTGGGCGGCCACGCCATCTTCCTGGACGCCAGGCGCTTCTATCCGCACCTCCCGCAGGACCAGTTCCCGGCCCAGGTCCTCACGGCCGCGCTCTACCTGGATTCGGGGGTGCGCGGGATGGAGCGCGGTATCGTCAGCGCCGGGCGGGATCCCGAGACGGGTGACCATCGCCGTCCCGCCCTGGAGCTGACGCGCCTGGCGATTCCCCGGCGGGTGTACACGCAGGCGCACATGGATGTGGTTGCCGAGGCGGTCAAGGCGGCGTACGATGCCCGGGAGCAGGCGCGGGGACTCAGGATGGTGTACGAGCCGAGGTACCTGCGCTTCTTCCAGGCGCGGTTCGAGCCCCTCACGTGACCCGGCAGGCCTTCCCGGGTGGTAAAGTTGCAGCGCGGCCCGCAGCGCTGGGTGGGCCTTTCGTCTGCCGTCATTCCGGTCCCGATTTCCATCGGGATGAACTCCAGCCGGAATCCAGTGCGTCGAGGAGTCTGGACCCCGGCTTCCGCCGGGGTGACGAACTCGGATGCCGACCGGGGCTGAGCGGGGCGCGGCCGCGAACAGGCCGGGGTGACCCTGGAGGGAGGGTGTCGCATGCGATACCCCGAGGTCGTGTTGCGTCTCCCGGCCTGGGTGGAGGAGTTTCTCCGAGACCGCGACCGAGTCTATCCGACGGTCGAAGACCGCATGCGTCTGGTCATCGAGCTGGCGCGGATGAATGTCACGCAGGGGACGGGGGGGCCCTTCGCGGCCGGCATCTTCGATCGGGAGGCGGGGAGATTGCTCGCCCCGGGAGTCAACCTGGTCGTTCCGGCGCGGTGCGCCATGGCCCATGCGGAGGTGGTGGCCATCATGCTGGCGGAGCAGATGGTGGGGCACGTCAATCTGGGGGGACCGGGCGTCCCGCCGTACGAGCTGGTGTGCAGCACGGAACCCTGCGCCATGTGCCTGGGGGCGGTGCCGTGGTCGGGCGTGCGGCGGCTGGTCTGCGGCGCGCGGGACGAGGACGCACGGCGAGTCGGATTCGACGAGGGGGAGAAGGCCCCGAACTGGATCGAGGCCTTTGAAGGCCGCGGGATTGCCGTGGTGAGGGATGTGTGCCGGGATGACGCGGCCGGCGTGCTCACGCAGTGCGCCCGGGACGGCGGGATAGTCTACAACGGCCGCTGAGCCGGCGCGGAGGAGAGCGGGATGCCCATTCACCCCTGGACGCAGGAGTTTCCCGGATCGATCACGGTGTGCGACCCGGCGGGAATCATTCTGGAGATGAACGACCGGTCGGCCAAGACCTTCCAGGAGCAGGGCGGCGCGACCCTGGTCGGAACCAACCTCCTGGACTGCCATCCCGAGCCCGCCCGCACGAAGCTGGTCCGGATCATGGAGACCCGGCAGCCCAATGTATACACCATCGAGAAGCAGGGCGTGAAGAAGCTGATCTATCAGGCACCGTGGTTCCAGGATGGCAGGTATGCCGGCTTCGTGGAGCTGGGGCTGGAGATTCCCACGGAGATGCCGCACTTCGTGCGGGATCAAGCCTAGTCCGGGGGAGGGGGCGCAGGTGGACGCACTTCACCAGATGCAATGCGAGGCGTGCCGTGCGGGGGCGCCGACGATCACCCCCGAGGAGATGGCCCAATACCGCCCGCAGGTCCCGGACTGGACGGTGACGGAGCGGGAGGGGATCAGGCGCCTGGAGCGCGTCTTCACGTTCCGGGATTTCCGCCAGGCCCTCTCGTTCACGAACCGCGTGGGCGAGGTGGCCGAGGCGGAGGGCCACCACCCCGCCCTGCTGACCGAATGGGGACGGGTGACGGTCACCTGGTGGACGCACAAGATCCGGGGCCTCCACCGGAACGATTTCGTGATGGCCGCCAAGACGGACCGGGTGTATCCGGAGTCCGGACGATGACCGGCAGCGCGCCCAGGAAGGTCACCGCCACTCCAGCCGCCGCGGCGAGCCGGATCGCGGACACGGCCCTCATGCTGCGGGCGCTCCAGTTCTCTGCCGAGCGACATCGGGACCAGCGGCGCAAGGACCGGAGCGCGTCGCCATACATCAATCATCTCATCGGGGTCGCGAACGTGCTGGCCAACGTGGGCGGCATCACAGACACCGCGGTGCTGGTCGGGGCCATCCTGCACGACACGCTCGAGGACACGAAAACGAGCGGGGCCGATATCGAGGCGTCCTTCGGACGGGAAATCAGGCGCTTGGTCGAGGAGGTGACCGACGACGCGAGCTTGCCCAGGGCGGATCGCAAGCGCCTGCAGGTCGAGCACGCGCCGCGCCTGTCCGACCGGGCGAAGCTGATCAAGATTGCCGACAAGATCTGCAACATCCTCGACGTGACGCACACGCCCCCCACGAATTGGTCGCTGGAGCGGCGGAAGGAATACCTCGACTGGACGGAGCGCGTCGTTGCCGGGTGCCGGGGCTGCAACGAGCGGCTGGAACGGCAATACGATGCGATGCTCCGGCGGGCCAGACTCGTGGTCGCGGCAGGGTGAGGTCCCGGAATCGGGGCGGGAAGTGTTCAGCCATCAGCCATCAGCTTTTGGCTGATTGATCGCACGGCGCACGGCGTCGCACCCTCCGCTCTTTGCGTCATGCGCCATGCGCTCGGAGGGCTGAAAGCTGACCGCTGAACGCCAACGGGGAAGCATGCCAGAACGTGTCATCCTCGGGTGGAGCGGGGGGAAGGACAGCGCCCTCGCGCTCCACGAGGTCCGGCGCGACGAACGATACCGGGTGGCCGGCCTGCTCACCACGGTGACCGCCGGCTACGACCGCATCAGCATGCACGGGGTGCGTCGCAGCCTGCTCCGCCGTCAGGCCCAGGCCCTGGATCTGCCGCTGTGGGAGGCCGTGATCCCCGTGAAGGCATCGAACCAGGAGTACGAGGCCGAGATGTGGAACGTCCTGGCCGCCGTGCGGTCCCAGGTCCCCGATGTGTCCGCCTGCGTCTTCGGTGATCTCTTCCTCGAGGAGATCCGGGCGTATCGGGAGCGGATGCTCGGCCGGGTGGGGATGCGCGGTCTCTTCCCGCTGTGGCGGCGGGACACGACGGTCTTGGCCCGAGAGTTCGTGCGGCTCGGCTACAAGGCGGTCGTCGTGTGCGTGGATACCACCACTCTCCCCCAGCGGTTCGCGGGGATGGAGTTCGACGAGGAGTTGTTGCGGTCCCTGCCGGCCGGGGTGGATCCGTGCGGGGAGAACGGGGAGCTGCACACCTTCGTGTACGCTGGGCCGATCTTCGCCGCACCCATTGCCCACACCAGGGGTCGGATCGTCTTGCGCGAGGAGCGCTTCGCCTACTGCGACCTGATCGAGGGACCTGCCGAGACCGGCCCAGCCGGTCCGCACTGAGGGAGGGGGATGATCCCGCCAGAGAGACAGATCGAGCTTTTCCGCAGCATGATCCGCATCCGGGCCTTCGAGGAGCGGGTGCGAGACCTGTTCGCCGCGGGACGGCTCCCGGGCTTCGTGCATCTCAGCATCGGGCAGGAGGCGGTGGCGGCGGGCGCCTGCGGGGCCCTGCGGACGGACGATTTCGTGCTGAGCACGCACCGGGGCCACGGGCACATGGTGGCCAAGGGGGCGGATACGGCCCGGATGATGGCCGAACTGTACGCGAAGCGCACTGGGTCGTGCAAGGGCAAAGGCGGCTCCATGCACATCGCGGACGCCTCGGTGGGCGTCCTGGGGGCGAACGGCGTGGTGGCCGGGGGCCTCAGCGTGGCGGCCGGCGTGGGCCTGTCCATCAGACAGCGGCGGACCGATCAGGTCTGTCTGTGCTTCTTCGGCGACGGGGCGTCGAATCGCGGGCCGTTCCACGAGGCGCTGAATCTGGCTGTCATCTGGACGCTCCCCGTCATCTTCGTGTGCGAGAACAACGGCTGGGCCTCCAGCACGCCCCACCGGTATGCCTGCGCCGTCCAGGATGTGGCGGCGAGGTCGGCCGGGTACGGGCTTCCCGGTCTGATCGTGGACGGGATGGATGCCCTGGCGGTGCATGCAGCGGTGCAGGGGGTCGTGGGTCGGGCTCGTGCCGGAGGCGGCCCGGCGCTCGTCGAGGCGAAGGTCGTGCGATGGCAGGGTCATTACGAGGGGGACCCGCAGGGATATCGGGACCGGGCCGAGGTCGCCGAGGGCAGAGTCCGGGATCCCATCGCACGCCTACGATCACAACTCCTGGACCAGGGCATCCTCGGGCCGGACCAGGTTGCCGGGGTCGAGCAGGCGGCGCAAACCGAGATCGATGCGGCCGTGGCCTTTGGCGAGTCCAGCCCTCTCCCCGCCCCGGAGGACGCTCTGGAGGACCTGTTTGCGAGCGAACGGTAGGTGCTGGGGGGAGAGGCAAGTGGCAGCAGGCAGCCGGTGAGAGCGAAGAGCGTTCGGCGGTACGACGGTTCGGCTGTTCGGCAGTCTTGAAGAACCTGGCAGCGGGCAGGGGGCAACTGGTAAAGAGCAGCTGGCAGCGGGCAGAGTACCGATCGACGGTGCTTGAACGACGATCTGTTTTTGATAATCTGCGCAATCTGCGTAACCTGCGGATAGATTAAGGTTCTCATGCGGAAGCTCACGATGGCGGAGGCGCTTCGCGAGGCGCTCAACGAAGAAATGAGCAGAGACCCGAGGGTGCTCCTCATCGGTGAGGACCTTCGGGCGGGCGTCCCCTTCGGCGTCACCAAGGGCCTGGCGGAGCAGTTCGGCAACGATCGCGTGCTGGACACGCCGATCTCCGAGGCAGCCCTCATCGGGGCCTCCCTGGGGGCGGCCATCACCGGAATGCGGCCGGTGGCGGACATGCACTTCGCCGACTTCGTCACCTGCGCCATGGACGAGGTGGTGAATCAGATCGCCAAGGTGCGTTACATGTTCGGCGGCCAGGTGGACGTCCCCCTGGTCCTCCGGATGCCCACCGGTAGCGTCAAGGGGGCGGCCGCCCATCACTCACAGTCGCTGGAAGCCTGGTTCGTCCACACACCGGGTCTGCGCGTCGTGTTCCCCTCGACCCCCGCCGACGCCAAGGGACTGCTGAAGACGTGCATCCGGGGGTTGGACCCGGTGCTCTTCTTCGAACACAAGCGGCTCTACAAGCTGGCCGGCGAGGTCCCCGAGGATGAAGTGTTGATCCCCCTGGGGAAAGCGGACGTGAAGCGCGAGGGAACGGATGTCACGCTGATCGCCACAGGGTGGATGGTGCATCAGGCGCTGGAGGCGTCGGACCGTCTCGTCCGGGACGGCGTCGAGGTGGAGGTGGTGGATCCCCGCTGCCTGGCCCCCTTCGACAAGGAGACGGTCTTCGCGTCCGTCGGCAAGACGCACCGGGTCGTCATCGTGGAAGAAGCGGCAAAGACGGGGGCGTTCGGCGCGCAGATCGCGGCGTGGCTGGCGGAGGAGCTTTTCGACGAGCTGGACGCTCCCATCCAGCGCGTGGCCGCCAGGGACGTGCCCATGCCGTTCAGCCCACCCATGGAGGAGTACGTGCTCCCCGGCGTGGGGGATATCGCGGCGGCTGTCCGGCGGATACTCTGACCGCGGGTCCGGACCGTTGGCAAAACGCCTCGGATGCGGTATAAACCTAACCCCGGGCCAGCCAGCCCCCTCAGAGGCCACCCCGGCAGCGCCGGGCGAGGGGGAGGACGCGATCATCACCGGGCGGGACGGGATGCGATGCAGACCAGAGGAGACACCCGTGGGGTCGGACAGACGTGACCGGCCGAGCGGAGAGGGTTCCCGTGAGTTCCTGCCGGGGTGAGCGGGAACAGGACATTCAGAAAAGGAAGGAAGGGGGCCATGCGAACACGAGTGATCATCTTCATGGCGGTGGTTGTGCTGGCTGCGGCCTGGATGGGTCTGGGCGCCGCCGAGGCTGCCTACAAGCCCGAGTTCAAGGCGAGCCTCGTCGTGGGGCCGAGCGGCCCGTGGGGGGAGTCCGCGGCCCGGTTCTCCGACCTGCTCAAGGAGCGGACCCAGGGCCGGATCAACGTGAAGCCCTACTATGCGGGGCAGCTCTTCGCCGGGAAGCAGACCAACGAGTTCACCCTCCTGAACCAGGGGGTGGCCGATTTCGCCTTCGGGTCCACCATCAACTGGTCGCCCCAGGTCCATCAATTGAACCTCTTCACCATGCCGTTCCTGGTTCCCTCGTACAGGTCCCAGGACGCCATCCAGGTCGGTGAGCCCGGGAAGAAGATTCTCCAGCTCATCGAGGCCAAGGGGGTCATACCCCTGGCGTGGGGCGAGAACGGCTTCCGGCAATTGACGAACTCCAAGCGGGCCGTCAAGAGCCCGGCGGACCTGGATGGGCTCAAGATTCGCGTGGTGGGCTCGCCGATCTTCATCGACACGTTCCGCGCCCTGGGCGCCAATCCCGTCAACATGAACTGGGGAGAGGCCCAGACGGCCTTCCAGCAGGGGACGGTGGACGGCCAGGAAAACCCCATCGTGTCCGTCATCATTCCGTCCAAGCTGTGGACGAGCCAGAAACACATCACGCTCTGGAACTACGTCAACGATCCGCTGATCCTGGGGATGTCCAAGCTCACCTGGGACAGTCTCAGCGCCGAGGACAAGGCCATCGTCAAGAAGACCGCGGAAGAGGTGATGGCGTGGCAGAAGCAGGGCGCCCGGGCGGGTCTGGAGAACTCCACCGAGGCGGTCGAGATGCTGAAGAAGAACGGGATGGAGGTCTCGACCCTGACCGCGAAGGACGTGGAAGCATTCAAGGCCAAGACCAAGGCCGTGTACGAGAAGTGGACCACCGAGATCGGCGCCGACCTGGTCAAGGGAACCGAGAAGATCGTGGCCGAGACGAAGTAGGTGGTTCTTGACGGGCTTCACCTCCGCTCCACGATCGGTTCGGGGATGGCATGAGGCGGATCATCGAGCATGCAGAGGAGGGCCTGCTGGTCTTTCTCATGGGCGTGATGACGATGGTGGCCTTCATCAACGTCATCACGCGCTACCTGATCCGCTATTCGCTCGCGTTCACCGAGGAGCTGGTGGTGAGCCTGTTCGTCTGGCTCACCCTCCTCGGGACCTCCATCGCCTTCCGGCAGGGGACCCACCTGGGGTTCAGCTTCATCGTGGACCGTAGCCCGAGACCCGTGCAGCGGGCAGCCATCTGGCTGGCGGCCGGGTTGGGGGTGGTCCTCTTCGGATTCCTGATCTACTTCGGCCTGGGGCAAATCCGGTCCGAGCGCATGCTCGGGACGACCTCGGAGGCGCTGGCCATCCCTCAATGGTGGTACACGGCGGGGATCCCCGTGATCGGAGTGCTCATCATCGCCCGCATTCTCGAAGGGGCGATCCTGGCCGACCGAAGGGTGCGCGGCTGATGGAGAGCGGCATCCTGCTGTTCGGCGTGTTCTTCGTGCTCCTGCTGGCGGGGGTGCCGATCGTGACCGCGATCGGCATCCCCTCGCTGCTCTTTCTCTGGCAGTTCAATCTCGGCATTCAGGTCGTCGCCGCCAACGTGTATGCCAACATCGCCAAGTTCCCCCTGCTCGCCATCCCCTTTTTCATCCTGGCCGGCTTCGTCATGGACAGGGTCGGGCTTTCGCGGGGACTCGTGCGATTTCTCAACCTGCTGATCGGGCCCGTGACCGGCGGGCTGGGGCTGGTGACCGTGGCCGGTTGCGTGGTCTTCGGGGCGATCTCCGGGACGGGCCCGGCGGATACGGCCGCCATCGGCACGGTGATGATTCCGGCCATGGTCAAGCGCGGGTACAAGGTGGGGTTCGCCGCCGCGCTGGTCGCGGCGGCGGCAACCACGGATGTCCTCATCCCCCCCAGCGTGGCGTTCGTGGTCTACGGGGTCATCACCGAGGCATCGATTCCGCGCCTCTTCGCCGCCGGCGTGATCCCCGGTCTGCTCATGGGCATTGCGCTGATCGTGCCGGTTGTCTGGATCTCGAGGCGCCGCGGGTGGGGGGGCGAGCCGTGGGGCGCCTGGTCCGAGATCGGCTGGGCTGCCTGGGAAGCCAAGTGGGGGTTCATGGCGCCGGTGGTCATCCTGGGAGGGATCTATGGGGGAATCTTCACCCCGACCGAGGCGGCGGTGGTGGCGGTGGCGTACGGGGTCTTCTACGGGGTCTTCATCCAGAAGAACCTCGGCTGGGCCGACATGTACGAAGTCCTGCGCGGCGCAGCCGTGGCCACCTCGGTGGTCATGATCGTGGTCGCCTTCGCCGGACTCTTCTCCTGGACCGGGTCCACGCTGGGGGTCATGGACCGGGCGACCAAGGTCCTGTTCGGCCTGACCGACAACCCGGTCATCACCCTGCTGACGTTGAACGTCATGCTGATCATCGCCGGGATGCTCCTGGACGCCATCTCGATCTACTACGTGTTCCTCCCCATCTTCATACCTCTCATGAAGCAATTCCACTGGGATCCGGTCTGGTTCGGCGTCATGATGACGGTGAACCTGGCCATCGGCACGATCACACCACCGGTGGCGGTGAATCTGTACGTCGCCTCCAACATTTCCCGGGCGCCCATGGACGAGGTGTCGCGCTGGGTGATGCCGTTCTTTCTCGCCCTGGTGGTGGCGCTGCTCCTCACGACCTTCATCCCCGCCCTCTCGCTCTGGCTGCCGGATCTGCTCCGCGTGAAGTAGAGACCAGCAACGGCCGGCGAGCCGGTCGGTCGACCGCCCGCGCAACCACCTTCGCAGAGACGGCATGCGCTCGGCTGCAAGTCGGCGGCCGCGGAGGATGGGAATTCAGAGAGCCAGGAAGGCCGCAATGCATTTGCTCATGCGTGGCTCGGTGGCGGTGCTCCTCCTGTGGCTCACAGTAGCCCCACCTCAGCGGTACCCCTCTCCCGTCTCGACAGCGTGGCTGGACAAGAATTGAAACCAGCCCCGCGCAGAATCAAGGGGTTACCGCCCAAATGGTGTCCGGAACCTTCTCACGGAGCGCCGAGACTGTCACCTTCCTTTTGGCTTGACGCGGTTGGCCCGTCTCGGGCATGCTCCGCTCGGCTCATGATCCCCGGCGGTGCGGCAGAGCTTCGCGAGGACGACCGGGATCGGACCATGGGGCGGAACGGACCGGCAGATCGCCCACGGGAACACCTGCGCCAAGCTGGCCGGGATCCGGCGTCCACGACGCAAGCCTGTCTCGAGACGGAGATCAGACGCGCCATCGCCCTCGCGCGATGACGCGAGGGGAGGTCCCCGCAGTCATGGAGGATGAGGACGCATGGCAGAGATAGGAGCCCATTCAGCGAGCGGCGCGTTCGGACGGATGATTCCGGTACGTCTCCGCACCGGCACGGATGTTTCCGAAGGCCTGAGGCAGGTCTGCCAGGAGCACGGGGTCCGCTACGGAGCGGTCCTGGTGGGCATCGGCAGTCTCCGGCAGCTCACCTATCAGGTGCTGGCACCCAAGGCGGACACGAAGCTCGGTGCCGGCTATACCGATCCCCAGTGCTTGCCCGGGCCGATCGAGATCGTCAGTCTCCAGGGGGTCATCTTCGAATCAGAGCATGGGGAGATGCTCCTGCACTTGCACGGGACGTTCTCCGACCGGGGTGGGAAGGTGTTCGGGGGTCACGTGGTGCCAGGCGGCAATCCCGTCCTGGCCACGCTGGATGCCGTCGTCGCGGAGGTGGCCGGCGCGAGGCTGATCCGGCGGCCGGATCCCGACGTGGGGTTGGGCCTCTTCACTCCCGAGAAGGAATGAAGCCCACGGCGCCGTGGTCCGCCATGGCCCCCGCGTGTGCCGGGACGGTGTCCCGGGCGTCGAGGTCCGGGATCAGTGACGCCAGGCGTGCAACGAATTGATGCGATGGGAGGAGAGGCGGGATGTCCGTGGACAGTGACCTCATGCTTGCGATGTACGGGCAGATGCTCTGCATCCGGCGATTCGAGGAGAAGGCGATCGAGTTGTTCGAGAAGGGGCTCATCCGCGGGAATGTGCACCCGTGCATCGGGCAGGAGGCGGTGTCGGCGGGGGTCTCCGCCGCGTTGCGCCGGGACGACTACATGACGAGCACCCACCGCGGGCACGGCAACTGCCTGGCCAAGGGGGCGGAGCCCGGCCGCATGATGGCGGAACTGCTCGGGCGGAAGACCGGCTACTGCAAGGGCAAGGGCGGCTCCATGCACATCGCCGACTTCGACGGCGGGAACCTGGGGGCCAATGGCATCGTGGGCGGCGGGTTCCCCATCGCCACGGGGGCCGGGATCGGCATCCAGAACCGGCGCACGGACCAGGTGGTGGTCTGCTTCTTCGGCGACGGGGCGGCCAACCAGGGGACGTTCCACGAGAGCCTCAACCTGGCCGCCCTGTGGAAGCTGCCCGTCCTCTACGTGTGCGAGAACAACCAGTACGCGCTGTCCACGCCCCTCCGGGAGTCGGTGGGGCTTCCCGAGCTGTCCGAGCGCGGCCGAGCCTACGGCATCCCCGGCGCGCGCGTGGACGGGAACGATGTCCTGGCGGTCCATGCCGCAACGGATGAGGCCGCGGACAGGGCGCGAGCCGGCGGCGGGCCCACCCTCCTCGACTGCGTCACCTATCGCTTCTTCGGCCACTTCACCGGGGATCGGGGTCACGGGATCACGTACCGATCCAGGGAGGAGATGGAGGCGTGGCGCCTGCGCTGTCCCATCGCGCGGTTTCGACGGCACCTCCTGGAGACCGGGATCGCGCCGGAGGACCGGTTGAAGGAGATCGAGGCGCGGGCGGAGGCGACGATTGCCACGGCCGCGCAGTATGGCCTCGACAGCCCATGGCCATCCCCCGAGGAGGCCCTCGAGGACGTCTTCGCCTGACCCCGAACAATGCAATCGGACCGCAGAGAACGCCAAGCACGCAAAGAGAACACGTTTGGATTTCAGGGAATTGAAAGGCAGCGCCCCTCGGAGTGGCGGAATGCTTCGCGCCCATACTCCTGGCTGAATCGTCCTGTCCTGTCTGCCATTGCGTGCTCTGCGAGCTTTGCGGTGAAGCGTTTGGGCTGAGTCTGAGGAGGAGTCCAGCGTGCCCGAGGTCACGTTCGTCGAAGCCCTCCGCGCAACCCTCGAGACGGAGATGCGGCGCGACCCCTCCCTGATGCTGATCGGGGAGGATATCGGGCGCTACGGCGGGATCTTCGGCGTGACCAAGGGGCTCCTGGAGAAGTTCGGCCCCCAGCGGATCCGGAGCACCCCCATCTCCGAGTCGGCGATCATCGGCGCGGCCCTGGGCGCCGCCCTGACCGGCGTCCGGACCGTGGCGGAGTTGATGTACGTGGACTTCACCGCCTGCGCCATGGACCAGATCGTGAACCAGGTGGCGAAGATGCACTACATGTCGGGCGGAAAGCTGCGCATCCCCCTGGTGATCCGGACGCACGGGGGCGGCGGGCGGGGGAACGCGGCGCAGCACTCCCAGAACCTGGAGGCCTGGTTCCTGCACGTCCCCGGCCTCAAGATCGCCATGCCATCGACGCCCGCCGACGCCAAGGGGCTCCTCGCCACGGCGATCCGGGACGACAACCCCGTCCTCTTCATCGAGCACAAGCTGCTCTACGCCACCAAGGGGATGGTGCCGGACGGGGAACACCTCGTCCCTCTGGGCGAGGCGGACGTCAAACGGCCGGGACGGGACGTCACCATCGTCACGATCTCCCACATGGTCCAGAAGGCCCTGCGGGCCGCCGAGCGGCTGGCGGCCGAGGGAATCGACGCCGAGGTGATCGACCTCAGGACCCTTGCCCCGTTGGACCTCGGGACTGTCCTCCGCTCCGTCCGGAAGACGAACCGCGTCGTCATCGCTCACGAGGCGTGCAGGCGCGGCGGATTCGGCGGAGAGCTGGCGGCCCAGATCCAGGAAGAGGCGTTCGACTTCCTGGACGCCCCCATCCGGCGCGTGGGCGCCCTGGACGTGCCCAT